>JBAUAY010000148.1:0-1677 GCA_049676235.1 Streptosporangiaceae bacterium | reverse complement strand
GGAGCTTTTCCTTCGCCCAGACGGCGCATCCTGCGCACCCCCCGCTGGCGGTCAGCCTGGTCGTCGCGGTCCTGACTGCCCTGGTGCTGTCGCTGCGCCGGGTCTGGCCCGGCCCGGTGTTCGGCGTGACTGTGGTGATAGCGGCGGTGCTGGCCCAGTGGCCGGTCCGGGGCGCGCTGTTCCCGGTCGCGCTGGCGATTTGCCTGTACACCGTCGCGGCCCCGCGGCCGGCCAGAGCGGCTGGCATGACAGCTGGCTGGCCGCGATCTACGAGGTCATCGCGATCGCGGGTGTCCTGGTCGCAGGCCTGTACGTGAGCACCCACCGGGCCTACCTCGCCGAGCTGAGCGACCGGGCCTAGCGACTCGAACACGACCAGACCAGCGCCCTGGCCGCGGCGGTGGAACGGGCCCGCATCGCCCGCGAGATGCACGACGGCGTGGCCCTCCACCTGACCGTCATCGTGGCCCTTTCCGACGGTGCCCTGGCCGCGTTCACCCGCGCCCCCACCCGGGCCGCCGACGCGATCCGGGGGTCTCCAGCACCGCCCGGGAGGCGCTCGCCGACACCCGCCGCCTGCTCGGCGTCCTGCGTGCCGAGGGCAGGCTGGAACTCCGGCAGCCGCTCCCGGGCCTGTCCGACCTTGACAGCCTGTTCACCCGGGTCCGGGCGGCGGGGCTGCCGGTCCGGTACGAACGCAGCGGCCCGCCCGGGGACACCCCGCCCGGCGTTGGCCTGGGGCGTGGAGCGGCGCAACCATGTGTCGAGCAACAGTGACTTTTGGTACGCACAGATCGACCTGTTCGGCGCGAAGCTGACGGCGTCCGGGCAGACGGCGGCTGGCACGCATCAGGCGGGTATTCGCGCGTTGCTTCAACGAGGGCTCATTACGCAGGGTGGTAAGGAGCGTCCCGCCTCCTGGATCCGATCCCTGCCGAATCGGTGCTGGCCAAGCTGATGCGGCATGCGTGGACAGCGATATGCAGAAGCGTCCGTTATGGCTGGCTGGATGGATGGAGTGATGGCGAGCTACCTGCGGCTGCTGGTGGATCGAGACGTGGTGGTTATCCGGGACGGGCAGCCAGAGCACACCCGGCTGCGGGGTGGCTGGATGGCCATGACGGCCGGTGCCGGGCTACCGGATCGAACTGTGTCCATTCAGGGATGAGGTCGGCGATCAGCACGGATGCTGCAGCGGGACCGGGGACAGGCAGCCGACGGGCCGCTGGTCCCAGACCGGATGCGGCCGATCAGGGGGCGATCAGGGGCACGTTCTGCAGGCAGGCGTCCGGAGCCAGGGAATGTCGGTCTCCGACGGTCGGGCTGCTGTCCATTCCGGCGCGTGCCGCAGCGTCGGCTTGGGCCAGAACCGACCTGGGGCACGTGTTGAGTCCGCGGGATCAAAAGTGGGGCCGGTGGATGTGCCGGCTCTCATGCCTGGTCTGCCGCATTCCGCTGAACCGCAGTGGCATATCCGCCACGGCGTGTTTTCGCGGCTGCTCACTTTCACTGCTCGAAGGCCGGCTACCGGCTCGGGAGTGATCGCGGCAGCCCGAACCACGGCAGCACGCTGGCCTCGAAGCGGGTCATGGCGCAGATCTGGTCGCCGGCAAGGGTGAGCACGTAGAAGGCGGTCGCGTGGCGGATGCCTGCCGGGGAGCGCAGGTAGGCTCCGAA
>JBAUAY010000147.1:0-8208 GCA_049676235.1 Streptosporangiaceae bacterium | reverse complement strand
GCCAGAACCCCGCCCCCGCCACGCAGCCGGAGCCCCTGGCCGGCCAGGCCGCCGCGGTCCCCGTCGGCCCGTCTGCACCCGCGGAGTGACTCATCTGTAACCGGCGTCATCATGCCACGTCCCGCGGGTGCCCCAACAACGACACGCTGTATTCCCTTTCCTGGGTCGACCTGAGCCGTGAGCCGGTCATCCTGTCCCATCCCAACATGGGGACCGCTACTTCACCTTCCGGCTGGCCGCCATGACGTCGGGTAACTTCGGTTACGTCGGGCGGCGCACGACCGGGCCGGAAGCTGGCCACTTCGCGCTGACCGGCCCAGGGTGGAACGGCGATCTGCCTGACGGCGTGAAAAGGATCGAGCCATCGCCAACCCCGTGGATCCTGGTCGCAGGCCGCACGCTGGTCGACGGCCCCGAGGATGTGCCGAACGTGTGGGCAAATCCAGCAGCAGTACACGCTGACCCCGCTCAGCCTGTGGGGCACCGGCCGCGAAGTCCCCGAGCAGCGCGACGTGCTTAAGCCGGTCGAGCTGACCGCGGACCCGCTGGGACCCTGGAGGACCCTCAACGCCATGCTGGCGGAGAACCCTCTGCCCGCGTGGCGAATGACCCGGCCGAGGCCGTCTACCTGATGAACTTCACCGATGACAGCGGCGCGAAGTTCGCCGGCGATGGCCGGTATGAGCTGCAGTTCACCGGCGACAACCTGCCTCCGGTCGACGCCTTCTGGTCACTCACGATGTACGCGGCCGACTACAACCTGGTCGCCAATCCGGCGCACCGCTACTCGATTGGCGACCGCACACCTGGCGTGACCAAAGATGCGGACGGCGGGATTACCCCGTACATCCAGTTCTGGTGGCCTCCGTGTGCCTGTCGGTCTGATCACTTTGAGGGCTTGGCGTCTCCGCATGACATCTCGCCGGGCAAGGTGACCTGCCCGTCATGAGGGGCGGCGATACAGCTCGGTCAGCAGGGCAATTGCTGCATGCGTGGAGGGATGAGGGTCGTGGCGCCGCCAGATCATCTGTACCGTGATCGGCGGGGCGTCTCGCAGCGGCCGGAAGACGACACCGTCGCGCCGGTACTGGGCCGTGGTTCCTTCGGGAGTGATCCCTATGCCGCCGCCGGCGGCAATGATCGCGAGCCAGTCATCGATGTCGCGCGTCTCCCGGATGGGAGGTTGCGCAGCGGCTGGCCACAGGTCCGGGGTGGTGGTTCCGGTGCGCCGGTCGATGAGTACAGTGCGCTGCGGAACCTCGTCGAGCTTGATGGAGCGCCGTCTGGCCCAGGGATCGTCAGCCGCGAGGGCGCAGTAGCGCCGCTCATGACCCACGATGGCGCTGGCGAAGCGGTTGCCGCCGACGGCGGTGCGCAGTACGGCGATGTCGCAAAGGCCCTCGGCCAGGCCGCCGGTGGCGGAGTTGGTGCGGATCAGGTGCAGTTCGACGTCCGGGTACCGGGCCGCCCAGCGGCGCTGGAACTCGCGGGTGTGCTGGCCCATGGCCGACCACGCGTGACCAATGCGGAGCCTGGTGTGGCCGGTGGTCGCTTCGGCGACCAGGTTGTCTGCTGCCGCGAGGACCTGCCGGGCCTGGGCCAGGGCGTGCACGCCGGCTGTGGTCGGGGTGATGGTCCTGCTGGTGCGGTGCAGCAGCCGCACGCCGAGGACCTGCTCGAGGGCCATGAGGTTGCGTGACACCGCGGCCTGCGAGATGCCGAGTTCGATAGCGGCGTCGGTGAAGGTTCCCGAGTCTACGATCGTGACCAGGCAGCGCAGGTGCCTCAGTTCCAGATCCATAACCAGAGCGTATAGCTGTCTCGGTGCATGCATTTTGCGTATGCATCGATCCGGTCCATGCTCCTGCCATGACCATCTCGGTACCCAGGCAGCACCTCCCCGCCGTGGCCCGCGGAACGGCTACCGCCGGGCCTCCTGACCGGCTCGTCGGCATCGCGCTGATGACCGGCAGCGCCGCGTCCAATCAGCTTGGCGCGGCGACTGCCGCCCTGGCCTTCCCGGCCTTTGGGCCCGCCGGTCGGAGTGGTCGCAGTCCGCCAGTGGGTGGCCGGCGCCGTGTTGCTGACCGCCGTGCGGCCGAAGGTCGCCGCGTTCACCTGGCGGCAGTGGCGCGCCGTGCTGGCGCTGGCATTGATCTTCGCCACCATGAACCTGTCGCTCTACACGGCGATCGACAGGATCGGGCTGGGCCTGGCGGTGACGCTGGAGTTCCTCGGCCCGCTGTCGGTGGCGCTGCTGGCATCGCGCCGCATCATCGACCTCGGGTGCGCCCTGATCGCCGGAGCCGCCGTCGTCGTCCTGGCCAGGCCGCAGCCGAGTACCGATTACTTCGGCATCTTCCTGGCGCTGCTGGCTGCCGCCTGCTGGGCCGGGTACATCCTGGTGAACCAGGTCGTGGGCGCCCGGCTACCAGGCTCGCAGGGACCCGCGGCCGCCGCCGGCCTGTCGGCCCTGCTGTATGTTCCGGTCGGCATCTGGGCACTTGCCAGCCATCCGGTAACGGGCGCCGCGCTAGGCCGCGCGGCCACCGCCGGCGTCTTGTGCTCGGCTGTCCCCATGACCGCTGACCTGCTGGCGCTGCGGCGGGTCCCGGCCAGGTTCTTTGGCGTCTTCATGAGCGTCAACCCCGTGTTCGCGGCGCTGACCGGCCTCATCGTCCTGGGCCAGTCACTGGAGCCCGCCGACTGGCTGGCGATCGCTGCCATCGTGACCTCCAACGCGGTCAGCGTCAGCACCAGCGGGCACGCACACGGTCCCGGCCAGCGCTCAGGCCGAACGACGACGACCGCGCATGACCGACATGCGCGGCGGACCCGCGCCACGCCGCAGAGCCTAGCCGGACGCCCAGATCGACCCGATATGCACTGCTGTCACCGAGAGCGCCGGAAGCCGCCACCCGCGCATAGCGGCGGAACGCGCACGTCCATTAGGTTGGCCGCTGATCGCAGAGCGCGAGCAGCGTCAGATCGCCGGGTTCCCTCCTCGCGAACAGGGCGCACGCGAACGACCTGGAGGGGCTCACGGCGGCGGTTACGTGCTTGCCGCATGGTCCTGCAGCCTAGTGGTGGCGTCAGCGCCCGTTGTCAGCTGGTTGTCCGGCCTCACCGGCACGCCACCGAGGATCTACCCTGGCGGCAGCAGTGTTTTTCGGCCGGGCGCCAGTGCTGGGAGGTCAGGATGCGCGCATTCGCGGTGCGGAGCTTCGGCGAGCCTGCGTCGGTCCAGGACCTTCCCGTCCCCGCCGTCGATGGTGCGTTGCTTATCCGCGTGCGGTTCGCGGGAGTCAACCCGCTGGACAGCAACCTGCTGGGACGCCTGACCGCGGCCTCGCCGTATCCGTTTGTCGTGGGCATTGACTTCGCCGGGGTGGCCGAACGCGTCCCGGCCGGGGACCACGGACTGCGGGCCGGGGACCGTGTCTTCGGCATGGCCCGGACGCACGGCTCCTACGCCAGGTACACCGCGGTCGCCCCGGCGGCCGCGATGGAGCCGGTCGCCCGTATCCCCGACGGCGTGGCCGACGACCAGGCCGCCGCGCTGCCCATTCCGGCGGTCACTGCGCTGCGGACTGTTGACCTGCTCGAGGTCACCGCGGGCCAGCACGTCGTGGTGATGGGCGCGACCGGCGGGGTCGGCGGCTACGCGGTGCAGATGGCGCGCTCCCGCGGCGCGCACGTGATCGCTACCGTCCGCGGCGACGCCGGCGAGGCTCGCCGTCTCGGCGCCGAGGAGGTGTACGACAGCCAGGCCGCAGACGTGATCGGTGCGCTGCGTGCCGCTCACCCCGACGGTGCCGATGCCGTCCTTGACCTGGTCAGCGGCCCGGACGCCATCCGCCGCGACGCCGAGGTCATCCGGCCCGGAGGACGCCTGGTCTCGACCATCTTCGCGGCCGACGAAGGCTGGTTTGCGCAGCGGCAGATCACCGCACACAACCATGCCTCCAGTGCGAATCCCCTGATCTCGCCCGAAGGGCTGACCACAGTCGCGCAGATGCTCGCGGACGGTACGATCACCGCGCGCATCCGTTCCACCGCCGACCTGGACGCCGCCGGGCAGGTGCTGGAACAGCTCCGCCGTGGCGGCCTGCGCGGCAAGGCCGTCATCCGCCTCTAAAATCCGACGCACCTGCCCCAGACGATGCCAGCGGACCCGCACACCGGATGGATCGCCGAGACGCCTCGTGGCGCGCTGGGACAGCACGGGTCCAGGCCCAGCCGGGACCGGTCCCCGAGCCGGAAGCGCAGGCAGTCCCCGTCATCCGATCGCAGGTCACGAGCATGTTCGAATACAGAGCATGACGCAGGAAACGGCTGACCCGATACGGATCCCTGCCGACTCGGTGCGGGTGGCCAGACGTGACGGGGACCGCTGTCAGGGCGGTCGGCTTGCACGCTGGCTGGCGGGAGAGCCCGCGCTGCGGTAGGTTCGGCCGGTGGCCCAGGAGACGCGGCCGGGCACCGGCCCGATCGTCGATTGCAACGTGCACTTGTGGGATCAGGGCGACAACCCGGTGTTCTGGCTGTCCGATCGCACCCTTGTCCGGGACATGCTCGGAGATTACGACAGCCTGCCCGATCGGTACACGTTGTCTGAGTACCAACGGGAAACGGCAGGCTACGACGTGCGCGGCGTCATCTGGTCGGACGCTGGCGCGGCGGATCCGCTGGCCGCCGCTGACTGGGTCAGCCGGCAGCAGGACGGGGGGCCACCGGTCATCGCGATGGTCACATTGGGCGACCCGACGTCGGCGGGCTTCGCGGGCCTGATCGGCCGCTGCCAGCTGCGGCCGGTCATCCGCAGCATCCGGATGCGCCTGGTGCCGGAACTGTCCGCACGGGCCGCCGGCGGAAATCTTCTCGATGACCGGCTCGTCCGGGACAACCTGGCCTTGCTCGCCAGCAGCGGCCTGGTGGCCACGGTCGAGGCGACGTCCAGCCAGCTCAGTGTCGTGACCCGGATGGCGGCACAGTTCCCCGCCCTGAGGATCGTCATCGACCATTTCGGCTGGCCGCAGGCCGGGCCTGGCGGCGGGGACCTCGCCGGCCACATGCGCGGCCTTGCCCCGCTGGCCGCGGCCGGCAATGTGGCGACCCGGATCGACGCCATCGGCACCATCTTCGGCGACTGGACCCTCTCGCAGATACGCCCGTGGCTGCTCGAGGTGACCGGCATTTTCGGCCCGCAGCGGTGCATGCTCGGCTCAGACCTGCCAATCGAGAACCTGCGCTCGGGGTTCGGGCGGCTCTATGCCGCCTACGACGCAATCTTCTCCGCTTTCTCCGACGATGAGCGAGCCATGTTGTTCCACCGCACCGCCGAGCGCTGGTATGCGCGGCGCGACCGCGGTTGACGCCGAGGCGGCTCCCTGGATGGCTGGCGAATAGAGCGGGGACCCGCGGGGGATTGTTAGGGGATGGACAAGCGTCTCCGCTTCATGGCAGATC
This sequence comes from Streptosporangiaceae bacterium, assembly GCA_049676235.1. GTDB lineage: Bacteria > Actinomycetota > Actinomycetes > Streptosporangiales > Streptosporangiaceae > Palsa-504. The sequence continues at coordinate 2,739 of JBAUAY010000147.1, read as the reverse complement.
TCATCGAACCGCTGCGGGTGGCGCCGGGGAGCTCAGTCAGGCTAAGTCGCGACCACGATCCGGGGCATACCGGCACGGTGGCCCGGGCCCAGGCCGGCGCCCTGCTCGCCGACGGTGTGGAGCTTCTAGCTGAATACCAGGACCGGCTCGCCGCACAAGACAGGTTCGGCGTGCTGCTAGTGCTCCAGGGGCTTGACGCCTCGGGTAAGGACAGCACCATTAAGCACGTGATGAGCGGTGTCAACCCGCAGGCGGTGACAGTGCACGCCTTCAAGCAGCCCTCTGCGGAAGAGCTGAACCACGACTTCCTGTGGCGCTGCCAATGCGCCTTGCCCGGCCGGGGCGAGATCGGCATCTTCAACCGGTCGCACTATGAGGAGGTGCTCGTCGTCCGGGTGCATCCGGACCTGCTCGCTACGGAGCATCTGCCCGCACGGAAGAGGAAGCACGACGTCTGGGCCCGCCGCTACCGGGAGATCAACGACTGGGAACGCTACCTGACCGGTAACGGCATTCATGTCGTCAAGATCATGCTCAACGTGTCCAGGCAGGAGCAGGCCAGACGGTTCCTCAAGCGGATCGACCACCCGGAGAAGAACTGGAAGTTCTCGCCCAGCGATGTCAGGGAGCGGCGCCACTGGGACGACTACCAGCAGGCCTTCGACATCATGCTGACCCGGACCAGCACACCGTGGGCGCCCTGGTACGTCGTGCCGGCCGATCACAAGTGGTTCAGCCGCCTAGCGACCGCTGCGGTCCTGGTGACGGCGCTCCGCGCGATCAACCCGGGGTACCCGGCTGCTGACCCCGCGGAGAGGGAGGAGATGACCAAGGTCAGGGCCGAGCTTGTGGCAGACCCTGGCCTCGCGCGGCCCGGCTGAGCACCCGTGCAGCCGAACCGGCCCGAGCGGGCTGGCCCGGCTGAGCTCCCGAGCGGTGATCCTGATGCCCGGGATGTGTCACCGGAGGGTGCCTACCGCGCGCGGAGGAAGTCGAGCACCCGCTGGACCAACAGCGCGGTGGCGTCCGCGTCGTACGACGGCAGCGAGCTGTCGGCGAAAAGGTGCTTGTCTCCGGGGTAGAGGAACAGTTTCGCGTCCTTGGCCTGCTCGACGAGCTCGCGGGCGGCGTCGATGTCGCCCTCGCCGACGAAGAACGGGTCGGCGTCCATCCCGTGCACCTGAACCGGCACCCCCTCGGGCCAACCGGAACCGAACTCCGAAACGGGGACGCAAGAGAAGAAGAGCAACGCCCCCCGCGCGCCCGGCCGCGTCTGCGCCAGCTTCTGGGCAGGCAGCACACCGAGCGAGAAGCCGGCGTACACCAGATCAGCGGGCAGTCCTTCGACGGCCTGGACGCCGCGCCTGATCACCTCGCCGGGCACGCCGATCTCCTCCGCATAGCGCATCCCCTCGTCCAGGGTGACGAAGGTGCGGCCCTCGAACAAGTCGGGCGTGTGCACGGTGTGCCCGGCGCGGCGCAGCTCGTCGGCGAAGGCGACGACGCCGGGGGTCAGTCCCTGCACGTGGTGGAAGAGCACTACCTCGGCCATTTCTGCACTCCTGTTCTGTGACGAGGCGGGTGCAGGCCCGGTTTCCTTTGCCCGCTGGCGTCATGTCGGGGACATGGAGTCTCTGATGCCGGGATCGGATGATCCCGGCGTGCCACCGCCAGTACGCGGATAGCGGGCTATAGTCTTGATCTTGTCGACAGTCCAATTTAGCGGAACGATCCAAACATGTCGAGCAATGCCCGGATCCCCGATTACGACCTCGAGGACCTGCGCGTCGTGACGTCTCCCCAGGAGCTCAAGGCGATGGCCGACCCGCTGCGGACCACCATCCTGGAGCTAGTCCTCGAGCGGGCCGCGACGGTCGGCGAGCTGGCCGCTGCCGTCGCCCGGCCGAAGAGTACGGTGGCCCACCACGTGAGCGTGCTGGTGGACGCCAAGATGCTCAAGGTCGTGCGCACGCGGAGGGTCCGGGCGATCGACGAACGGTTCTACGGCCGGACCGCCCGCATGTTCTACGTCGGCGCCGTCCGCCCGGAGCAGGCGCGCGTGCTCGGCAACTGCCTTGCCGAGGCCGCGGCTGAGTCCGCCCCCGCGCTCGAGGCCGATGACCTGCGGTCCGTCATCCGCCACGCCCGGATTCCCCGCGACCGAGCCGCGGAATTCTGGGAGCGCGTGATCGAGCTCACCCACGAATTCATGCGGCTGCCGCGCTCCGGCGAGACGGTCTACGGGTTCGTCGCCGGGCTCTACCCCACCGCGTACCCCACCCTGCCCGGACCGGGCGACAGCCCAGCCGGAACGGCGGATCGGTCGGATCCGAGCCCTTGAATCAAGGACGCAAAAGGTAACCATCCGTGCGCAGAACGACCATTCAGGAGTGTCTTTCGCGATCTTCCAGCCCGCCACCTGTGGGATGGTCTGGCATGCCATCGCCTTCTTTTATTGGGTCGTCGGGATCTGGCGGTGTACGGGAGGGTGCTGTGCTGGTTGGCAGCGCCGTGAACTTCGAGCCGGCCGAGACGCCCAGTGGAAGCGCTACCGCGGCGGTGCCGGGGAAAGATCTGGTACTCGCCGGACGGCTCGCGCTACACGCGGATCTTCGCTGATGTCGGCGACAACCTGGTGAACCCCACTCGGCCTGGGCCCCGGCCCAGCTCGCCCAGCGGCCCGGCCTCGGCGACCTCCACCGGTTCCACCGTCCTGTCGCCCGCCGGCCTGGTGCCGGG
>JBAUAY010000146.1:0-4021 GCA_049676235.1 Streptosporangiaceae bacterium | reverse complement strand
GGGTGGAGTACCGGCTGGAGGTGGCGCGCGGCGGCCACCGCGAGCGGATCAACGACCCGCTGAACCCGCGGCTCGCGCACAGCCCGGTCGGCAGTTCCTCGGTCTGCTACGCCCACGGACATGAGATACCGGACTGGACGCGGCCCGACCCGGAGGCACGGCCCGGGTCGCTGAGCGACCTGGTGGTGCCGAGCCGGGCGCTGCGCCGCGACTGCCCGGTGACGCTCTACCTGCCGGCCCGGTTCCGGCGCACCGCTCGCTACCCGCTGCTGATCGTGCACGACGGCGGTGACTACCTCCAGTACGCGGCGGCCAAGACCGTGCTCGACAACCTCATCCACCGGCTCGACGTGGCCGAGATCGTCGCCGCGTTCACCTACCCGGGCGACCGGCTGGCCGAGTACGCCAACTCGGCGGCGCACGCCCGTTTCCTGACCGCCGAGCTGCTGCCGCGGCTAGAGGAGGAACTCCCGCTGGCCGGCACGCCGTCCGGGCGGTGCCTGATGGGCTCGAGTTTCGGCGCCGTCGCCGCGCTCGCGACCGCCTACCGCCACCCGGAGACCTACGGGTCGCTGCTGCTGCAGTCCGGCTCGTTCGTCTTCACCGATATCGGCCACGATCACGGCGGCGGGCCGCCGTTCGAGCCGGTAGTCCGGTTCGTCAACCGGTACCGGTCCGCGCCGCGCCGGGTCGCCGACCGGGTGTTCGTCAGCTGTGGCGTCTACGAGCCGCTGATCGTGCCGAACCGGTCCATGGTCCCGGTGTTCGAGGCCGCCGGAATGGCCGTCCGCTACGTCGAGGCACGCGATGGCCACAGCTGGGAAAACTGGCGCGACCGGCTGCGGGAAGGGCTGTCCTGGATTTTCCCGGGTCCACAGAAATTGATTTATGAGTGATCATTCTCCTTGTGATCATTTTCTGGGTGAGCGGCCATGAGTGATGACCTGAGAGTCAGGGAGCGGTGGTTCTCCGACCGTCTGCAGGGGGACATCACCGTGGTGCGGTGGGGCCTGTTCGGCACGCCCGTGCTGGTCTTCCCGTCGGCGGGTGGCGACGCCGCGGAGATCGAGCGGCAGGGCCTGGTCAACGCGTGCGGGCCGCTGCTGGCCGAAGGCCGGATCAAGCTGTACTCGGTGGACAGCGTGGCCGGCCAGGCGATGATCATGAAGGGGGGCTCGGCCGAGCACCGGCTGTGGCTGCTCAACCAGTTCCACGAGTGCGTCCGGTGGGAGGTCGTGCCGGCCATCCACGGGGACCTGGGCGGGCAGGCCATCGACGTGATCACTTCCGGGCCCTCGATCGGCGCGTTCAACGCGGTGGCCGTCCTGTGCCGCTACCCCGACGTCTTCTCCACGGCCATCGGCATGAGCGGCAGCTACCAGATCGAGCAGTTCTACGACCAAGCCTGGAGCCAGAACCTGTACTACTCCGCGCCGCTGCAGTTCCTGCCGGGCCTGGAAGGCCAGCAGCTTGACCGGCTGCGCCAGCGGAACGTGATCCTCGCGTCCGGGGACGGCGAATGGGAGAACGTCGGCTCGTCGTGGCAGATGGCCGCGGCGCTAGGCGACAAGGGGATCCCCAACCGGGTGGACAACTGGGGCCCGCAGTGGGCGCACAACTGGCAGACGTGGCGCCAGATGCTACCCCAGTACCTCCGCGAGCTCACTTAGCAGGCAGGAAATCATCGGCGATGATCTCATCGCAAAGCTCCAGGCACTCGGTGCAGACGGTGGCGACCGCGGGTGGACTCCTCCTGACCCCGGCCGGGAACGCCGCCTGCCCGGGCACCTGGTGACGGCACTTGCCGCAGAAACTGCAGCGCACCTGTCGGTCTTGATCGGGCACGGCGGTCATCTGCCCGCGCGGAGTGCTGGCCGCCGTCCCTGAGCTGATCACGCTCTTGGCCAAGCCAACGCACTCATCGCAGATGCAGGCGCCTGGGCCTGCTATCACCTTGCTGACCTCGGCGGGCTGCTTGCCGCAGAAAGTGCAGGACGGCGGCGGATTAGGGGGTCCGGTTTCGCGGCGGCGCAGCCAGCGGCGGGAACCGCCGGCTGATTCGACGATCTGGTGCACCCGCTGGTGGCTGAGGCCGAGGCCGACGGCGAGCTCGCGTAGCGACGCGCCCTGCATATGCAGCCGCCGAACGGCCCGGTGGAACTCAGCCCGGGTCACCTCGACGTCGCGCTCGGCGTCGATCAGCCGTTCCCTGGCTCGCTTGGCCTCGGCGAGCAGCCCATCATCCACATGTCTACTGTAGCTAGACGATTGACACCTGCCTACGGACCCATTGCCTGGGCGCAGGCCGACGGTCAGCCGGCCTGGCCGGTCTCGAAGCGGCTGACCTTGCCGTTCGTGATGGTGAAGGCCCACCGGGTGCGCATCTCGCCCCAGGTGTCGTTGCGGTAGGCGGCGATCAGCGAGCGCCCGCCGTCCCTGGCCGAGATCACGTCGAGGTGTCCGTGGCTGGAGAAGATCTCCCTGTCGGACCATTCGGCCAGGTCACGGTCGGTGCCGTCATCCGACATGGTCGCATCCGGGGCGAGCGCCGCGAAAAACGCGCGGCGATCGCCGCCGTTGATGGCCGCAATCAGAGCCCGGACAGCCGGTTCGCTCACGTCATTCTCAGGCATCGTCCTACCGGGTTCCATGATCACGAAAGAAGGTGCCGAGGAGACCCTGCGCAGAATTTACCCGATCACGAGTCTTGTCCCGGGCACGGGCGAATCCTGGGTCAGAGCCCCAGGATCTGCGCCTTCTTAGCGGCGAACTCCTCCTCGGTGAGGATGCCCTGGTCCTTGAGGGCGGCCAACTGCTTGACCTGTTCGATCTGCGCGTTCACGTCGGCTTCGGGAGCGGCGGCTTCGGGAGCTTCGGGTTCATCCATCGGGGCAGGCGGGGCCTCCTGGGCCTGGTCGGCCTCGGCGCTCCGCTGCGCGGACCTAGCTCCCATGTGGGCTGCGGTCCCGGCCACGACCGCGGTGGTCGCCATTCGGGCAATGGGTCGACGTCGTCGAAACGGCATGTCAATCGTCTCCTGTTGTCTTGGCGCCGGCGGCGGGGGCCGTTCGGCGCGCGTGGTGTGGGCTTGTCGGTCTCAGGCGAGGGCGTCGGTCAGGGCGCCGATGGCCTCTTCGATGATCTCGCGCGGGATCCGCGCGCCTTCGAGGATGACTCCGTTGGCATTGCGCACTGCTACTGCGAACGGGGTCGCCCAGGTGTCCTCCCAGATGAGCAGTGCTGCTGAGGAATTCGGCTCGAGGGCCTGAGCGGCGTAGGCGACGTCTTCGTCGGTGAGAATCCCGCCCACCTCGGCGTCGAGGCCGGCGAACGCCGCCAACTCCTCGACCGCGTCGTACTCGACCACATCCACATGGCCGTCGGCATCTTTGGTGATGAAGGTGAGGTCGATGATCCTGACCAGTCCGCTGTCGATGAGCTTAGCGAGCTCCGGCACGATCTGACCGGTGAAATTGTTGCCGGGGAAGCCGAGAATCAAATATTCCACCGGGCCGATGTCCATGGTTTGTCTCCCTTCTGGCCCCGGCATCCCCGGAGCGCCACAACCACAAGTCTCCGGACCACGACGAGAAAGGCCGTCACCCCTGGGGGATGATTCACGCGGAAGGGTGGATCGCGATGCGTATCGAGGCGTGGACGGCCGGGGAGGGCGGGAGCTAGGTTCGTTCGGCCGAAAAATGCTGGCGCGGCGCGCCAGCGGAGTACGGCGAGCCGGGGTCAGGCCAGCCGGGTGACCTCAACGGTCACGTCGAGCGCGCTGGTCGGCGCGCCGTGGTAGATGCCCTTGAGCGGCGGGATGTCGGCGTAGTCCCGGCCCCTGGCCACCACCACGTGCCGCTCCCGCACCGGCGCGCCGCTGGTCGGATCGCACGCCCGCCAGGAGCCGGCCCAGTACTCCACCCAGGCGTGGCTCTCGCCCACCGCGGTCTGCCCGGGCTCGGCCGCCGGGTCGGCGTGCAGGTACCCGGAGACGTACCTGGCGGGCAGGCCGGCCGCGCGC
>JBAUAY010000145.1:0-2419 GCA_049676235.1 Streptosporangiaceae bacterium | reverse complement strand
CCCTGTGCACCTGTGCGCCTCGTACCGCAGCGGCGGCCGCACCTTTCCCGGCGCCTGCTGAGCGTGCTGCCAGGGCGCGACCGGTGACGCTTCTGCTGTGGCCGACCGCTGGCTCCAGCCCGGCACGGCCAGCGGCTCCGGCCGCGGTGAGGAGAGCACTATGCACCCGATGTTCGTGAAGCTGTTCCTGCGGACCAGCGAGGATGATCTGCTGGCCGAGGAGGAAGACAGGCGGCGCGCCGCGAACCGGACCCGGCGCACCCGATCACGCGTGGCCACCAGGGTCCCCGCCCGCGACCGCGACCGCCGGCCGCCACGGTGACATCTGCCGGACGACCCCCGGTCGGCGATGCCCTCACTCCGCGGCCGTCCTCGCTGTTTAGCCCAGGGGCTCGGGCCTTTGGTCGGCTTGGCTGTGCTGACCGGGATTCTCCGTCGGCGCGTTGGTCCCGGTGGCTGTCTCCGCCGTGGTGATCCCGACATCCTCGGGTGTGAGCGGCGCTGACCGGTGCAGCCCTACCGCGATCAGGGGGTAGACCAGGACCGAGAGCACGCCCGCGCCGACTAGGGCGGCGGCCGTGGCGGGGAGCATGATCCCGTCCTGTTCGCCGATCTCGGCCAGGGCGATCAGCAGCGGCAATGTGGTCGCCGTGATGAACGTCATCTCCACCCGCTGCCGGGCCCCGAGGGCCCGCCGGTAGACCTGCAGCGAGGGCACGCCGCGGACAATCAGCAGCAACGCGAAGAAGACGAGCAGGCGCCCCGGGTCCTGGCTGATCGCCTTCAGGTCCAGGGTCATCCCCGAAGAAATGAAGAAGATCGGGATGAAGATCCCGTAGCCGACCGCGTCGAACTTGTGCTCAAGCCCGGTGGTGTCGATGTTGAGCCGACGGGTCCAGGCGCGCAGGACCATCCCGGCCAGCATGGCGCCGAGCACGACATCCAGGCCGAACCGGCTGGCGATGGCGAGCAGCGCGAACAGCAGCACCACGGCCCAGCGCAGCGTGGTCTGTCCGGTGGCGTCCTGGCCCTCCCGGATGACCCGCTGTACCGCGCTGCTCCGGGCCAGCCAGGGTGCGGCGGACAGGGCGATGGCCAACACCCCGACCAGGACCACTGAGATAAGCGCGACGAAATGGCCCCGCTGGGTGAGGAAGACCGCGATGATCAGGATGGGGAATAGTTCCCCGACGGCGCCTGCGGCGTACACGTACCGGCCGAACTGGCCGACCAGCATGTCATTGTCCCGCAGGATGGGGAGCAACGTGCCCAGTGCCGTGGTGGTCAAGGCCAGCCCCACCGGCACGTAATCCTTGATGTAGCCTGCCGCGGCTAGCCCGCCCGCCACCCCGACGGCGATCACGGCCGAGATCAGCCAGCCAACGATCGCCAGCCGGCCCGGCCGTTGCCGCAGCAGCAGCGGATCCAGTTCGTACCCGGCCAGCAGGAACAAGAAGCCCAGCCCGATGTTGGACAGGAGGGCAATGTTGGACGTCTCGGCCAGACCGAGCACATGCGGGCCGATCAGGACGCCGCCAAGCAGGAAAATAACCACCTGCGGGATGCGCGGGCCGGGCAGGGCAGCCACCAGCAGCGGCGCAAGCGCGGCCACCAGCGCGACGGCTACCAGGTCTTCCAGCCCTCGGTTAAGGTCCACGACGGCCGCTCAGCCTGGCGTGATCTTGGTCATCCGGCGCCTCCAAGCCAGTGATGAACCAGGCCGTACCCAAGCTGGCGGCTGCTTAGCCCTGAAAGTCGCTCGAAGGACCGCGCTTCGCCGGTGGCCAAGTGTATCGTACCTGTGTTCTAATCGTAGGTATGGGTCGAACACGTGAGCTAGGCTGTCGGCCGTGCGCCGTTCGGTCGGGTGCGCCCGGCCCCGGAGGCGGCTGACAGCTGCCGAGGGCTGCCTCACGTGCATGTTCGGCCCCGGCACTCGCGCGGAGCGCCCAGTTCAGGCCATGCGTCAGGGGTGATAACAACGAACGAGAGATTCGAAAATTTTATCGAGAAATATAACGAATGGTTCTCAGACCTAGAACTCAGGGCCATCGATCTGGAGAAGGAGCTTTCTGAATGGCGGGAGTCGCGGGCCCACGAGCTCGCCGAATCGGCGCAGCGCTGGGAACGTGTGCCCGACGACGCGTATCTGCGGGAACGTGAGCAGGAGCTCGCGGAGACCGGGTACCTCCGAGGCCGCCAGCGGGGGTTCGCCGAGCCCGGGTTCGAGCGGGAGGCTGATGAACCGGCCCCCAGCCGCACGGCGGCGTTCCGCCGCGCCGACGGCGCTGGTGGCCACCGGCACCGGGAATTCCTGCGGGCCACGGGTGACACTGAGCACGAGCGCAATCCCGGCCGGGCCTCGGCTGCCCGGACGCGGCCCCGGCCCGCGGCCGGGCCCGCCTGGTCCATCCCGGAC
>JBAUAY010000144.1:0-9016 GCA_049676235.1 Streptosporangiaceae bacterium | reverse complement strand
TAACTCGAGGCTGCCATCGCACGGGCGGGGTGCTGTCGGTTTTCCGACATGCCCGGCCGCAATGCTTCCAGTGACCGAAATGGACGTGAGCTAGATCACCATAGCCAGGACATAGCCGGTGAACCGGCCGACATTAACGCGTTTACCTAAGCATTCATCGCTCAGCGAACGACCGGAAAAACCCTATGAGGAAACTCACACTGATCTAGAAACTTCCCATCAAGGGCGAGAACGGGCACGACCGATCGGCTAATCCGGTACCGCCTCGAACCGCCATACGGTGAATCCGTCGCCATTTACTGACGCCTGGTAAGAGCACCGTGACAAGAAGTTAGAGTGGCCCGGTGATCAGTAGTAGCCGTTAGCTTCCTCAAAAGCCCACGCACTGCACGGGTTCCCGTAGATCGCCTTGATGTAGCCAAGGCCCCACCTGATCTGAGTGGCCGGGTTGGTCTGCCAGTCCGCCCCGGCGCTGGCCATCTTGCTGCCCGGCAGCGACTGCGGGATGCCGTACGCACCGCTCGCCGGGTTCTCCGCGTCGTACCGCCAGCCGCTCTCCCGGTTCCAGATGTCCTGGAGGCAACCGAAATAGGTGGACGGGCTGAAGCCGAAGCTGGCCATCAGGTTGTAGGCGATGGACTGGGCGGTGTTCGGATCGGGCGGCGTGGACGTGACGTAGATGATCCCGCCGCCACCCGATCCGGTGCCGGTGCCTGGGTTAGCCGCGGCGACGTCGGCGGGCGAGGCCAGCTTGGGCTTGGCCACCACGGTCAGCGTGCGCGCCGCGGCAGTCATCGCGATCAACTGCGCGCGCTCGGATTCGAGCGCGGCCATGGTGTGACTTCCCGGCACCATCTCGATGGCCTGAACGGCGCTGAAAGCACCCGATCTCGGAGCGAATACCTTGGCACCGACCGCCACCACGATGACCGCTACCGTGGCGATAACGGCAGCCGGAAAGACAATGCCGAAACGTCGGATCAGGCCCCGCTTGCGCCGACTGCTGCGAGCCCCCGTCCGGTGTCGCGACAAGGCAATCCTTTCGTCTGGCCATGCCCGCGAGATACTAGCCGCCGTCTGGAGTAAATCCCGGCTTTCCGGCCACGGGCCCGCGCGGTAATCATGGCGCGCTGCCGACCCGCTGCACCTGACCTGGTGCGCCGCTTGGCCCGCCTCGCGCAAGTACCGCTGGCGGACAACAATGCCAGAAAGATCCCCGATACGCGCAGGACTTGGACAAGAAAACCCGCGACGGGTTTACCGAAACGGCTGCGACGATGACCGCACGGTCATAACACTTTCGTAACCAATGCAGATCAGAAAGTCATCAAGCGACCGCACGAGATCAGGAACGGCATCCTGCGGCCGGTAACAACGCGCTGAGCTCGGCCTTCTACGCCGGCCGACCTCGCTGGGCGTGCCGTTCGACGTGATCGGGCTGTCCTGCTACCCGTTCTTCCACGGGGCAGGTGAGTCCTCAGGGCAAGATGGCAGCCGGGAATGTCGGTGCCTGCCGTTAGCCTCCGGGCATGCGCGTGGAGCTGAGCGATGTGGATCAGAGTTCCCTCGAGGACATGATCGGGACCGACTGCTACGAGGCGGCGCTCGGGTACGTGCGGCGTCAGGCCGTCGGCCAGCATTTGTGGATCGCCAGGCAGAACGCCTTGTTCGGGGTCGTGCACGGCAGCTACGGCGAGTTCTACACGCCGACAGTCTTCTTCTCACGCCAGGGACCGATGCTCGAGGTCCGGGGCGCCCAATGTAGCTGCGACGCCCGCTACGCCTGTGAGCACGCCGCGGCGCTGCTCCTTTCCGCCGTCGAGGGCGGGGCTGACGCGGCGGGGATGCCGGCTATCCCGCGCCAGGCCCGGCGCCCGCCCGCCTGGGACACCTCGCTCGAGTCGTTGCTGGCTGCCGGACACGATGCCGGACGTCCTGGTGAGACGGCGCTGGCCATCGAGCTGACCCTGGCGGCTGACCCGCCTCTGGGACAGCTCCAGTCAATGCCCCGGTCAGCCCCGGCATCCCGGTCCGAGCCGGCGCCCAGGCCGCCGGTCCGGCTGATGGCCCGCCTGGTACAGCCCGGCAAGAACGGCGGCTGGATCGGCGGCACGCTGAGCTGGGGCAAGCTCGACAGCTACGGCTACTTCGGTGGCTACCCGGCCACCCAGGTCCGGTTGCTCCGGGAAATGCTCGCCCTGTACCGGACCCGGGTCAGCCAGCCTCGCTACTACTATTCTCACGGCAACGAGCGGTCGATCGAGCTGTCCGCGTTCGAGTCGGGCCGACTCTGGCCGCTGCTCGACGAGGCCGAGCGAGCCGGCCTGCACCTGGTGTACGGGCATAAGCTCGGCGCGGTGGAGCGGTACCGCGAGGCGCGGCTCTGCCTAGATGTCACCCAAGCCGAAGCGGGCGGGGAACTTGTTATCGCCCCCGTGATCCGCGTCGACGGCCCTGACGGCGAAGGCGCTGTCCCGGTCCGGTTCATCGGCTCCGAAGGCCACGGCGTCGTCTACCTCGACCGGGCCGAGGCGCAGCGGAGGGCTGATCCCGGCAGCTGGCGTTTCTGCCTGGCCCGGCTTGGCCAGGCGGTTCCCGCGCAGCTACAGGAGATGGCGTTGGCCGGCCGGTGGCTCACGGTGCCCGCCGCCGGGCAGACCCAGTTCCGCGACCGGTTCTACCCGCGGCTGCGGCAGATGGCCACGGTGATCTCCTCGGACGGTTCGTTTACCCCGCCGGTGATCTCGGACCCGACCCTGGTGCTGCGCGCGTCGTATGGCGACGGCCACGACGTCCAGGTCGACTGGGAGTGGGCCTACCAGGTCGGCGACTCGCAGTTGCGGATGGAGCTGGATCAGGCACCCGGTGACGCCGGGTACCGGGACGCCGAGGCCGAGCGGGCGGTACTTGACGGACTTCGGCTCGGCGGGCTGCCCGGGGACCCGGCCCTGGTGCCGACCTCGCGGCTCGGCGGCCTGGACACCATGCGCTTCACCACCGAACTGCTGCCGCTGCTGACCGGCCAGCCAGGGGTGGCCGTAGAGGTGACCGGGGAGCCCGCCGACTACCGCGAGGCCGGCGATTCGCTGCGCATCGGCGTGTCCACCGGCGAGATAGCAGGCGACAACGACTGGTTCGACCTCGGGGTCTCGATCACGGTCGAGGGCCGCGAGGTCCCGTTCACCGACGTATTCACCGCGCTCAGCCGCGGCGAGTCGCACCTGCTGCTCCCCGACGGCGCCTACTTCAGCCTGGACAAGCCCGAACTGCGGCAGCTGGCCAGCCTGATCGAGGAGGCTCGGGCCCTGCAGGAGGTCACCGGCGGCCCGCTGCGGATCAGCCGGTTCCAAGCCGGGCTGTGGGAAGAGCTGGCCGCGCTCGGCGTGGTCGGCCGCCAGGCCCGGGCGTGGCAACAGCAGGTGCAGGGACTGCTCGAGGCCAGCGAGGCGGCCGGGATCTCCGGGTCCGGCCGCGGGCAGCCACCGGACACCTTGCAGGCCCGGCTGCGTCCCTACCAGCTGGACGGGTTCCAGTGGCTGGCGTTCCTGTGGCAGCATCGCCTCGGCGGCATCCTCGCCGACGACATGGGGCTCGGCAAGACGCTCGAGGCGCTGGCGCTAATCTGCCACACCCGGCAGGCGGACCCGGACAGCGCGCCGTTCCTCGTCGTCGCGCCGACCAGTGTGGTGCCGAACTGGGCGGCCGAGTCCGCCCGGTTCACTCCCGGCCTGAAGGTGGTGACGATCACCGACACGCTGGCCCGCAGCGGTGCCGTCCTGGCCGAGATTATCGCGGGCGCCGACATCGTGGTCACCTCGTATACGCTGCTGCGTTTGGACTTCGGCGCCCACCTGGCGGCCGAATGGTCCGGCCTGGTCCTGGACGAGGCCCAGTACACGAAGAACCATCAGTCGAAGATCTATCAGTGCGCGCGGCGGCTGCGAGCCCCGTTTAAGGTCGCCATCACCGGCACGCCGATGGAGAACAACCTGATGGAGCTGTGGTCGCTGCTGTCGATCACGGCGCCGGGATTGTTCCCGAACCCGGCACGTTTCCGCGACTACTACGCCCGGCCGATCGAAAGGCAGGGCGATGCCGAGCTGCTCGCCCAGCTACGGCGGCGGATCCGGCCGCTGATCAAGCGCCGCACCAAGGAGCAGGTGGCCGCCGACCTGCCAGAAAAGCAGGAGCAGGTGCTCGAGGTGGAACTGCACCCGCGGCACCGTAAGCTCTACCAGACGTACCTGCAGCGTGAGCGGCAGAAGGTCCTCGGGCTGATCGACGACATCAACGCCAACCGGTTCACCATCTTGACTTCGCTGACCCGGTTGCGTCAGCTGAGCCTGCACGCCGCGCTGGTCGACAGCGCTCAGGCGGACCTGCCCTGCAGCAAGATCGACGCGCTGCTCGAGCAGATCCAGGATGTGGCCGCAGGCGGGCACCGTGCGCTCGTCTTCAGCCAGTTCACCGGGTTCCTCGCCCACGTCCGCGAGCGGCTCGACGCGGCCGGCGTCCGGTACTGCTACCTGGACGGCAAGACGCGGGACCGGGCCGCGGTGCTGCGGCGCTTCAAGGACGGCACGGATCCGGTGTTCCTGATCAGCCTCAAGGCGGGCGGGTTCGGGCTGAACCTGGCCGAAGCCGACTACTGTTTCCTGCTCGACCCGTGGTGGAACCCGGCGACCGAGACGCAGGCGATCGACCGGACTCACCGGATCGGGCAGACCCGCAATGTCATGGTGTATCGCCTCATCGCCAAGGACACGATCGAGGAGAAAGTCATGGCACTGAAGGCGCGGAAGGCCGAGCTGTTCTCAAACGTCATCGACGACGGCAATGCGTTCGGCGGGAACCTGAACGGCGACGATATCCGCGGGCTGCTCGCCTAGCGGCCCGTAGCCGCGACCCCAGCCTCATCAGATGAGAGCTTCGCCTCTAGGCGGACCGCGGCAGGCTGTCACAATCAGAGCATGGAAACACCGCTGTCTCCCCTGGAATTCGCCCGCCGTACCCGCAGGCTGCACGGTGACCGCGAGGGGGTGGTCGACGGTGGCCTCCGGCTGACCTACAAGCAGTTCTTCGACCGCTGCGACCGGTGGTCCTCGGCGCTGCAGGGTCTGAGGGTGGCGCAAGGCGATCGCGTGGCCACGATCTCGCCGAACACGCACGCGCAGCTGGAGTGCTTCTACTCCGTGCCGCAGCTCGGCGCCGTCCTCGTGCCCATCAACTACCGGCTGACGCCGGAGGACTTCGTCTACATCGTGAACCACTCCGGCGCCACGGTGGTCTGCGTCGCCGAGGAATACCTGGCGGCGGTGGACGGCATCCGCGACCAGATGCCCGAGGTCAGGCACTTCGTGGCCCTGGAGGGCAGCCGGGACGGCTGGCTGGACTACGAGGCGGCGATCGCCGCGGCGGATACCGGGTTCGTTCGGCCCGAAATCAGCGAGCGAGACCTGATCTCGATCAACTACACCAGCGGTACTACGGCGCGGTCGAAGGGTGTCATGATCACGCACCGGAACGCCGCCATCAACACCATCGGCACGCTGCTGCACCTGCCGATGGCCGTGGGCTCCCGCTACCTGTGGACGCTGCCGATGTTCCACGCCAACGGGTGGACCTACACCTGGACGGTGACGGCGTCCGCGGGCACCCACGTCTGCCTGCGCAAGGTGGACCCGGCGACGATCTTCGGGCTGATCAGGGACGAGCGGGTGAGCTGGCTGTGCGCGGCGCCGACGGTGCTGATCTCGCTGGCCAACGCGCCGGCCCCGGTGCGGGGCGAGGTGCCGGTCGGAGTGCACGTGGTGACGGCCGGGGCACCGCCAGCGGCGGCCACCATCGAGCGGCTAGAAGGCGAGTTCGGCTGGGAGGTCACTCAGGTCTACGGGCTGACCGAGACGGCGCCGTTCATCACGGTCTGCGCGCCGCTGCCCGAGCATGAAGGCCTGCCGTCCGCGGACCGGGCCCTCATCAAGGCGCGGCAGGGTGTCGAGCTGCTCACCTCCGGCGAGCTGCGTGTGGTCGACGCCGACGGCCGCGAGGTGCCCGCCGACGGGCAGACCGTCGGCGAGATCGTTGTCCGCGGCAACGTCGTCATGGAGGGGTACTACCACGACCCCGAGGCGACGATGCGGGCGATGGGTGAAGGCTGGTTTCACACCGGCGACGCGGCGGTCGTCCATGTCGACGGCTACGCGGAGATCCGGGACCGGCTCAAGGACGTGATCATCAGCGGCGGCGAGAACATCTCCTCGGTCGAGGTGGAGGGGACGCTGCTCCGTCACCCGGCCGTCCAGGAGGTCGCGATCGTCGGCCTGCCCGACGAGAAGTGGGGCGAGACACCGCACGCCTTCGTGGTGCTCCGCGACGGCGGTAGCGCCACCGAGGAGGTCATCATCGCGTTCACGCGCGAGCGCCTCGCTCATTTCAAGGCTCCGCGCGGCGTCACCTTCGTCAGCGAGCTACCGAAGACCGCGACCGGCAAGATCCAGAAGTTCGTGCTGCGCAAGGGGGCACCCAACCTCGCCCGTCAGTAACATCTCGGGCTGGTCTAACAAATCATGAAATATGCCGGACATCTATACATGACAAGGTCTAACGTGCTGCTGGGGGAGAGCGGAGAACGGGCGGCCGCGGTGCGGCTAGACCCCCGCATCGTGCCTGCCATCCCGGCTCAGGGTCCTGGCGTACCGTCTGCGCTCACCCGGTGCAGCGATCTGTTCGCCAAGCGACCGAGGAGCAGCGATGCTACCGACTTCCGCCTCGAGTGGGTGTGTTGTCACCGCCGCCACGGCGCGGTGTGGCGCGTGCCGCCTACGCCTCGCGCTGGTGCGGCGGCCCAGCCGTGACCAGCGGGCGCGACAGCTCGGATGGCACGGCCTTCGGGTAAGCCGGTAGATGACGCAGATCGCGCCCGATCACCGTGCGGGCGTATCCGCAGAGGCGAGCACATTGTGCGACGAGATCGACGCCGAGCCGGGTGCCGGGCTGCTGATTGACATCATCGGTCCTGGCGGCTGCGGTAAAACGCCACTGATCGAGGCGGCAGCCTGGCATTACGCCAAGGCCGGCGTGCCGGTCATCAGGGACTGCCACGCGAGCGGGGACCTTAACGGGGCGTCAGTGCTGATCGACGACGCGCACCTGCTCGACGAGGCCGACCTCGACCGGCTACGGCAGCTCGCCCGCTCCCCCGGTCAGCGACTGCTCGTGGCGCACCGCCGATGGCCCGCGAGCCCGGCGCTTAGCGCGCTCGGCTCGGTCCTCACCGCGCATCGCCCGCCGATCGTGCTCGGCTACCTGGACCGGGCGGCCCTCGCTGACCGGGTTTGCGAACTATTGGGCGCTCCGTGCCCGGAACCGCTGACCCGGCTGCTGTTCGAGCAAACCGCCGGGCTGCCCGTTCTGCTCGAACAGCTGATGGTCGGGCTGAGGGACAGCGGCCAGCTCAGCACGGAGGTCCTCAGCCATCTTGCGCCGCGCGTCACACTCGACGTTCCCGCCGGTGTTCAGGAGCAATTGCGGTATGTCATCGAGGCGTTGCCTGCGGAGGTGCGGGACGTGCTTTTCGTCGCGACGCTGGGCGTGGGCGGCGACACTGAGACACTCACTCAGCTGCTGAAGACCGACGGACCAACCATCAATGCGGCACTGCAGGAGGCTCAGGCCACCGGGCTGATGACCGATGACGGCGCGGTCGTGCCGCTGGTCGGACGGCTGCTGCTGCGGCTGACTCCGGCGGCACACACGAACCGCGTTTGCGAGATGCTGGCCGGCCTGCAGCTACGGCGCGGTGGCTCCATGCTGCCGGTGGGCCAGGCCCTGATGACGGCCGGCGCTCAAGGCCCGCAAGTGGCCACTGCGTTGCTGGCTGCGGGTAACGAGGCGCTCGGTTCGGCGCCCGAGCTGGCTGACAAGCTTTTCACCGCCGCCGGTGCGGCCGGAACGCAGGCCCCTTCCCTGCTCGTCTGCCGGGCCGACGCCGCCGCGCGTAGCGGCCGGCTTGACGAAGCGCTGCGCCTGGCGGACGAGGCGCTGAGCGACGAGCATGCCGCCGTCCGAGCCCGCGCGCTTGGCATCACCGCTGCCGTCCTCGCCCATCGCGGGCTGCTGTCCCGCGCGGCCGAACTGTACCGGGTGGCCGGGTCGGCGGGCGGGGCCGATTACCCGATGATCGCCGTTCCTGCGCTGTTCGGTATCGGCGCTATCGGCGAGGCCCGGCAGGTGCTGGCCGCCGACCGGCAGGTCGAGAGTGCACCGACCCTGCTCGGCGGCGTGGAGTCGCTGATGGCCCACGGCATCGAAGAGACGATAAGCGGCTCGCCTGTTACGGCGCTTTCCCAGCTCACCCGGGCCGCGACCTTGCTGGAGTCAGCGGGCAGCACGCCGCTGCTGCCCGACACCCCCGCGGCGCTGGCCGCGCTGGTGGCCATGCATGCCGGGGAGTTCGGCGCGGCCCACTCGGTGCTGCGGCGGGCCATATCGACTGGGCTGGGCGGCAAGGCTGCCGCGGCGCGGCACACCCTTCTGCTGGCCTTCCTCGCTACCATACGCGGGCATACCAGGGACGCGCATGCGCTGCTCGGCTCGGCGGGCATAGGCCGGCTGCCGCTGGAACCCCGCGACGAGCTGTTCGCTGCGGCCGCGGCCATGGCCCTGGCCCGGCGTGAAGGCGATCTGGCTGCGCTGCGGCTCGGCTGGCTGCGGGCACGTGAGGCGTTGCTCCGCCACCCGGTCGACCTGTATGTGCTGCTGCCACTTGGCGAGCTGGCGGTCGCCGCGGCCCGGCTGTGCGAGCAGTGGTGGATCGAGCCGCACTTGCACCAGGCGGGGGCGCTGCTGGCGGGACTCGGCCAGCCCGCCCTGTGGCGGGTACCGCTGCACTGGTATGGCATGCACGCCGCGATAGCCGGCGAATCGCCAGAGGAGGCCAGGCGGCACGTGTCCGCGCTGACCGAACTGGCGGCGACCGGCCCGTACGCCGCTATGCTCGCCGGGGCCGCCGAGTGCT
>JBAUAY010000143.1:0-9067 GCA_049676235.1 Streptosporangiaceae bacterium | reverse complement strand
CCGGGCGGGTGCGCGACTGCCTTCGGAGGTCGCCGGAGTAGAAATGGACCATGGCTGACGCCGCCTTGATGGCCGGGAAGTTCGTTCTGGTCACCGGAGGCACCGGTGGCATCGGCAAGGCCACCGCCATCGGGCTCGCCGCGCTGGGCGCCCGGGTCGGCATCACCGGCCGCGATCAGGCCCGCACCGAGGCGGCCGCGGCCGACATCGGCGCCTCACCGGGCAGCCCGGCGGTGGATGCCTTCGCCGCGGACATGTCCGCCCAAGCCGGGGTGCGCCATCTGGCCGCCCAGGTCGCTGGCACCTATCCACGGCTGGATGCCCTGGTCAATAACGTCGGCGGGTTCTGGGCTCACCGGCACCTCACCGCCGATGGCCTGGAGCGCACCTTCGCGCTCAACCACCTCGCACCGTTCCTGCTGACCAGCCTGCTGCTGGACCGCCTCACCGCCAGCGCACCCGCCCGGATCGTCACCGTCTCCTCCGGCGCCCACGCCGGGGGCCGCATCGACTTCGACGACCTGCAGGGCGAGCGGGACTATTCCGGGCAGCGCGCTTACAGCCAGTCGAAGCTGGCCAACGTGATGTTCACCTACGAGCTGGCCCGCCACCTGGAAGGCACCGGCGTGACCGCCACCGTGTGCCACCCCGGCGTGGTGCGCACCAGCTTCGGCGCCGAAGACCACGCGGCGTACTTCGCCGGCATGATCCGGGTGGCGCGCCTGTTCATGAAGACCCCGGCCCAAGGCGCGCTCACCCCGGTCTACCTCGCCTCCTCACCCGAGGCCGAGGGCGTCACCGGCCGGTACTACGCCAACCGCAAACCCAAGACCTCCAGCAAGGCCTCCTACGACACCAAAGCCGCCGCCCGGCTCTGGCAGGTCAGCGCCGGCCTGGCCGGCATGACACCAACCGCATAGCGACCCAGCGCAAACGCTACCGGCCACTGGTCCAGCCTCGTGACCGTGATTGTGACCAAGACGCCTCAGAACGGGCCGAGCATCGTGAGACAGGTTGAGACGGCACGGTGTCGTCGGCCGAGATCAGAATGGGGCGTGAGCGACAGGCCGGGACGGGCTGGGACGACGATCGGCTTGCTCATAACCCAGAGGTCGCGGGTTCAAATTCCGCCCCCGCTACCAAGTTTGCAGTTCAGAGGCCTCTTCCGATCATGGAAGGGGCCTTCTGCATGTGCCGTGTGCACGGAATTGTGCGCGAGGCCCTCTGAGGAGGGCCGCCGCGGCGGCTGGGCAGTGAGGCGTACCCCGCGGACGTCGTTCGCGCCGCAGGCGGTGTGCAACCTCCACTCAGGTGCAGATAGACCGTGACTTGCCGAGTTCCCCTTATTAGTAAATCAAGATGGCTCAAACCACACCGACCACGCGCCTGGCGAGGCCGTAGTCCCCGGCTTCCGATCATCTAGCCCGTAGGCACCGTGCCAACGGCGGCCAGCCATTGAGCCGGCCTCGACGCTCGGACCCTGGCCAGGAGCGCAGCGGGAGAGCTCCAGCTCTTCCAGGCCGAAAATGGTTGGCTCGGCGGGAAATCATGCGGCTACCGTTGCGTTCACAGGCGATTGCGGGAGGCGGACATGGACCGCGCCGGATTCGACAGCATCGAGCGCGAGATCGATGACGAGGTGCGGGCCCGGTTCCCCGCCGACGTGATCAAGCAGGCCGTGCTGCTGCACTATGGCGACGACCCGGAAATCGAGCCGGGCGAGCTATGGGTCCGGGTCCTCCTCCCAGTCGGCCGGCCCGATGAGTACGAGCAGATCATCAGGGCGTTCATGCGTGATCATCAGGCGGCGATGGAGGAGATCCCGCATTACCTAGCCGAGAAGCTCCGCGAGATCCGTCTGGTCGAATTCACCTTTCCCGATAACCCCGTCACCCGCGAGGGCCACGGGCCCCGGTGCAGCATGCTCGTCGGCCAGCGGGTAACAGAGGTAGGGGCGCGGGAACTCGGGGAAGCAACCCATGTGGTCACCCGGCTGGGACCAGCCAACTTGGAAACACTCGACACGCTGATCATGGCGGGCATCGCCGATGATCGCGCGGACGCGATCCGCTTGGTGCTGGCCCGTTTCCGCCAGCAGCCCGAATTTGGGCAGCTCCGCGAGCGGGTCCGGGAGACCGACCGGCTTAGAGCGTTTCACAGGCCACTGCCGGAGGCGGACACGGACCGCGCCGTGTATGCCAGCATCGAGCCCGAGATCGAAGACGAGGTGCACAAGCGCTTCCCCGGCGACGTGATCAAGCAGGCCGTGCTGCTGCACTATGGCGACGACCCGGAAATCGAGCCGGGGGAGCTAGTCGTCCGGGTCTTCCTCCGAGCCGACCGGCCCGAGGAGTACGAGCAGATCATGTTGGCGTTCGAGCGTGATCATCAGGCGGCGCTGGAGGAGTTCCCGCGCTACCTGGCCGACAAGCTCCGCGAGATCAGCCTGGTCGACTTCATCTTCAGCCATAACCCCGTCACCGGCGAGAGCGATGGTCCCCGGAAGAGAATGGAATGGAGCTGGCGGCTAGCAGACCTACGGGCATGGGAACTGGGGGAAGCAACGTATGTGCACGCCCGGCTGGGACCGGCCGGACTGGAAACACTCGACACGCTGATCATGGCGGGTATCGCCGATAATCGCGCGGACGCGATCCGCTTGGTGCTGGCCCCTTTCCGCCAGCGGCCCGAATATGAGCAGCTCTGCGAGCGGGTCCGCGAGATCGACCGGCTTAGAGCGGAGTTCTAGCTTCGGCAGGCTCCAGACGGGAAACGGCGGATCGTAATTGCCCAGCCGGGCGCAGCTAAGGGTCGGCCGGGGTCCGGGGATCGCCAGCGAAGTGTGTTCGGCCAGGAATCCCGGCTTGGGCGGCGTGCTCGGAGCGCAGGATGCCCATCATGATGAAGTCTTTCCAGCCGTCAGGGTAGAGTTCGGCTTCGCGGCGAACCCCCTCCCGGCGGAAGCCGCAGGCCAGGTAGCAGTTGATGGCACGGCTATTGCTGGCCAGCGTCTGCAACTCGACGCGATGCACACCCAGCACATCAAACGCCCAGGCCAGCACCAACCGGGTGACCTCACGACCCAGCCCCCGGCCGCGCAGGGCAGCGACGAACAAGCCCACCGTGTATTCCGCGTAGTGCTGCTGGGGGTTCAGTTCAAGACCGGCGCTGCCGATGCAATGGCCGTCGTATTCGACCATCCAGGTGTAGGTGCGCGGATCTGAAGGGGAGCTGGCGGCCGTTAGATACTCCCGGGTATGGTAGCGGCGGCCATCCCACTCCCGCCGCCACGACGAGCCGTAGCCGTCTTCTTCCTCGGGGTCGATGGGATGGCGCAACCGATCATCAACATCCGAGTCCCGCGGGTCACGCAAGATGACCCGCTCGCCGTACAACGTCGGCAGCGGGGGTAGCGTCAGTGAGTCCAGCATGAGCCAGACTCTACGCACTGCCCAGCAAGGCCCAGTCGGGTCGGGTGACCGGGTTATCAGGCCCGGGGTAAACGGCGTGATGAGAAAGGCAAGGCTGGTCGAGGCGTCCCCCCGAGATGCCCCCGGACGGCCGTCAACAACCAACGGTCGCCGTCGGCAGCAACCAGCGAACATGAAGGTAGGGCGACCTCTGACCTCGCGAGCAACGCACGAGAACACCCTCGTAATGCGTAGCTCTGCCGCGCCGCTTCCGGTCCTCGGGCCTGGCGGTAAGGGATATCGCACCTGCAAGAAGGACGGGCAAGACCAGGACACGCACCCTCACCCGGCCGGTGAGCCCCAGGTAAGCCGGTCGGGGAAGGCGCGGGTGACCGCGGCCGTGCGGCTCGACACTTGCAGCCTGCCGTAGATGTTCTGCAGGTGGATGCGCACGGTTCCTTCCGACACGCCGACCCGGCGGGCGATCTGGGCGTTGGTGTGCCCGGCGGCGACCAGGCGGAGCAACTCCCATTGCCGCCTGGTCAGCTCAGGCGTGCCCTGGCGGCGCCGCTCAGCATCAAGGTATGCCTGGTGCAGGTGGGGACGCAGCAGCGTAAGTAGCGCGCGGTCCCGCTCGGAGAAGTCGGGGCCTGGCCCGCGGGACAGGACCAGCCGCACGGTCCGCCCAGGGGTTTGCCCTGACGCTTCCGGCAGGCACAGGTGGATGTAATGTTCGATGCCAGTTGGCCGGTAAAGGTCGTGGTACATGCCGGTGGCGTGCCATTGCCGGGCCGAGTAGAAGTCCGAGATTTTCGAGATGCTGCGCAAGTCACTGCTGCGGTCGGGGTAGCTGCAAGGCTTGCAGTCCCAGTAATGCTCCCACTGCGCCCGATCCTGGTCCTCCCACCCGTGGGTATCGATGGGCGGAAGGGCTTGCGCAAACCAGTACGTCTGTCGGCCGCTGTCTATGCCGAAAAATGTCAATGCGTCGCAGCGGATCTGGCGCGTCAGATCGTCTAGCAGGGACGGCGGCAAGCCCTCCTTGGGGGGAACGTCGGGGCGGTCCTGACTGACGATGCCCGCCAGCGCGCGCAGATCCGCCGCGCTGGCTCGCACTGAAGTGCTCATCGCGCCCCCTCGGAGGATGCTCATGGTACTCCGATAGCCGCAGCCTGGACATATGCAGAACGTCATATAGCGACCGCGTCGCGGCCGTGCGCACATTGGCAGCTAACGAGACGTTGCCCTCAACAAGTGGTAATGCGGGCAAGGTCGGCCATGGCCGCGGCGTGTCCTGCGGCTGGACGATATGCCCGGCAGCGGGCCACCCATGCCGTGGCGCGGAGGGGGATCGCCATGAGGCGACTTGGAGTAATCTCGGCGCTCGGCGCCCTAACGGAATCATGGGCGGTCGGCGCTAGGGGGCTGAGATGTTCACAGGAGATTCCCGCCGACCCACAAGGCAAGCGCAGGGTCGGCATGAACGGCTAACGCGTCCGTGGCCGACGAGCCGAAGGCCTAGCCCGCGACCGCACTCGGTCTCCGCTCAGTTTCCTTTCAACGGGGACCACGAGCGGTCTGCGCGAGCAGAGCGGCGTGGCCTCAGAAAGGAAGTGCCAGGTATGCCACTACGTAGACTTATTGTTCTTTCAGGCTTGGTGCTCCTCGCGGTCACCGCCATCAGCCCGGCAGCCGCGCGGGCGGCGGCAAAGGGCGCCGACCGTCCGCTGAAAGGCGCAAGCACGGGGTCCCTGACGGCCAGCCTGGTCACGGGGGGCGCGACCAGCAGCTTTACCGGTAACCTCTCCCACCTCGGGGCGATCACCGGGGGTGACGTTGCGACATTCACCGCCACGGGTCCGGCCGCGTTCACCTATACGGGAACGGATACTCTCGTGGCGGCGAACGGCGACGAACTATTCTCGACCTTTACCGGATCGGGGGCATTTACGTCCGCTACCACCGCCGAGAGCACCCAGGTCAACACGATCACCGGCGGCACCGGGCGCTTCACCGACGCCAGCGGGACCTTTACGGTAACAGTTAGCAGCGTAATCGTCTCGATCAGCGCAACGAGCGAAACGACCGACAACACTGACACGTACAACGGACAGATCAGCTACTAGGCATAGCGATACCATGCTAGTAGGGAGTAAGCGATGGCCACATACAATCTATGGGTTACCAGTTCTGTGATTCAGCAAATTCGCTCAAACGATCAGGACACCCTGATTGCTTCAATGGGACTTCAGGTAATGAACTCGGTCGGTGCCTTGCATATGAGCTGGCCGAGTAAAAACATGAACTTGGGAACCCATGTCGCCGGAGACGCGATAGATCTATATCTTCTGTTTCAGAACGTAGATGTTCCTGATCCTACACCGGAATTTCCCGACGGTGGCGCGATTTACTGGAACTTCCTTCTTGTTAACGCGGGCGAGGGTGATATTCCGACGATCGTACAGGCAGCGACGGCCGCTGCCACTGGCATCGCATCGGTGATTAGGGTTACCGGCCCTGTGGGAATAGTCGTTGGGTCAGCGATTCAGGGTGTCGCTGCCTTGGCAAGTCTACTGCTCACCGGGTGTGACGGCACAGTGGCGTCACAGAGCTGGGCATTCACGGCCGCGCAATTGGCTGGGATGACGAGTGGTGAAATGGGCTGGAACACGATGCAGAATTACCCTGGCAGCCAGAGCCCTCTAGCCTGTGGCGCACCGTCCAGCTATGACGTCAATTACACTATCACTGCCAAGCCCGCCGTAAGCGTTCCACCCCTCGCTGGACAGCCCGCAGCGGAGGCTTCGCACGTGGCGAGCGAGGCAGGCCTATCGATGCAGATCGCTAGGGAGGTGGCAACCGCCCAAGCCGACGTCGTTACTGTTCAGGGTTCGCAGCCCGCCGCAGGTGCTCTTGTGCCATTCGGAACAGTCCTAAATGTGGTGGTAGAAATCCCGGAGCAGGGTGGTGGCGGCGTTAGCGGTGGCGGCGGCACCGGCGGCGGCGGTCATGAACGACCGTGAAACCCGCGTTCTGAGCAACTTACCCCGGGAGGCTAGGGAGAAGGGCGTTCTCCGCGCTATTCAGGAGAAGTGCAGCCCGGACTGTAGGCTCTGCTTTCGCTTTGGTCACGCTGACGAACGACCACACCGTATACAAGAGGGTTGGGCCTGGTGCGCGGAGTAAGGCGCGGAAGAAACTTCGCGTTCCCTATTCGTCATCGCAGCTGGGGTTTTCGGGTAACGTCCCTCGCGCTGGAACTCTATGGTGATCGTGGCCAGCAGCAGGGTCGGCCCGTCGGCCGCCGCAGAGGCGGCGGTCACCGACACCTGGCTGGGGCTCGAACGCAAGCTCGCAAGGCTGGGTTATCGCCGACATCGCGGGATGCGGTAGCTGAGGCCACGTGGCAGCGGACGCGGCTGCCCGTCCTCCTCGATGCGAGGAGACCCGGGCAGCCGTGTCACGGTCGGACGATTCTAGCCCGGGACGCCGGCCGGAGCCTTCCCCTGCAGAGCGTGGACATCAGTGGCCGTGAGACCCTTGCCGCCGATGCCCCAGTCCCCGCTCTTGACCTCCTCGACGATCACCCATGTGACCGGACGCAGGTTCTCGCCCTCGATCTTCACCATGGTCTCGGTCAGTTGGCGGATCATCTCGCCCTTCTGCTCCGGGGTGAAGACCCCCTCGATCAGGCGCACATTGACAAGTGGCATGGCCTTCTCCTTCGCTTCTTGTGCCTTCCCTTGTGTCGTTCAGGTTCCCCGGCTGCGTCGCACTGGAGTTGCAGTGGCGTCGCAACCGGGCTGCAATGGGCATCGATAGAACTACGGAAAACGGCGATTCCTCAGGGGAGGCGGCCATGCGGGCGAGGCATCCCGACACCGAGGGCTTCATCGAGCGGGGCGGCGTCAAGATCGGCTACGAGGTGTTCGGCGCGGGCGAGCCGGCCATCCTGCTGCTCACCTCCTGGGCCATCGTGCACGCCCGGCAGTGGAAGGCCCAGGTGCCGTACCTGGCGCGCCACTTCCAGGTGATCACCGTTGAGGGCCGGGGCAATGGCCGCGCCGACCGTCCCGGGACCGCGGAGGCTTACCGCGACCGAGAGTACGTCGATGACGCGATCGCCGTGCTGGACGCCACCGGGGTGGACCGGGCCGTGGTCGTCGGCTTGTCCGTGGGCGGTCGGCACGCGCTGCAGCTGGCCGCGTGGTATCCCGAACGGGCGGCCGGGGTGGTCGCGATCGGCGCGGCGCTGCCCTGGCCGCTCCCGCCCGGCTTCGACGAAACCAGGGACACCTACGAGGGCTGGGGAAAGGCCAATCGGCACTATTGGCTGGCCGACTACCGCGGCTGGGTCGAGTTCTTCATGTCGCAGGTGTTTACCGAGCCGCACTCGACCAAGCCACATGAGGACGGGGTGGCCTGGGGCCTGGACACGACCGCCGAGACGCTGCTGCTGACCGTCCCGGCGGTGGCCGAACCCGGCGCCGCCGACGCCGAGGCCATCTGCCGGCAAGTAAGGTGCCCGGTCCTGATCGTGCACGGCGACCAGGACGGGATCGTGCCCTACGACATCGGCGTGGCGCTGGCCCGCTGGACCGGTGGGCAGATGGTGACGATCCACGGCGGCGGGCACGCCCCGACGCTGCGTGACCCGGTCCAGATGAACCTGCTCATCCGGAATTTCGCCGCATCGGTGGGCCACGGCGCTCCGACATCGCGGACCTGGACCAGGGCCCGGGACCGCCGCAAGCGCGCGCTTTATGTCAGCTCGCCGATCGGGCTTGGCCATGTGCGTCGCGACCTCGCTATCGCCGCCGAACTGCGTGCCAGGCACCCGGAGCTGCAGATCGACTGGCTCGCCCAGCACCCGGTTACGCGGGTGCTCGAGGAGCGGGGCGAGCGGGTGCACCCGGCGTCGCGCTGGCTGGCCAGCGAGAGCTCGCACATCGAATCCGAGGCAGGCGAGCACGACCTGAACGCGTTCCACGCCATCCGCCGCATGGACGAGATCCTGGTGGCTAACTTCATGGTCTACCACGACCTCGTCTCCGACGAGCCGTACGACCTGTGGATCGTGGACGAAGGCTGGGACGTCGACTACTTCCTGCACGAGAACCCCGAGCTCAAGCGGGCGCCCTACGCATGGCTGACCGACTTCGTCGGCTGGCTGCCGATGCCGGACGGCGGCGACCGGGAACGAGCCCTGACCGCTGACTACAACGCGGAGATGATCGAGCAGATCGCGCGCTTCCCGAGCCTGCGGGACCGGTCGGTGTTCGTCGGCAACGCCGCCGACGTGGTGCCGGACACGTTCGGCGACGGGCTGCCGTTGATCCGTGACTGGGTCGAGCGGAACTACCAGTTCTCCGGGTACATCTCTGGCATTTCGCCCGTCAGCCCGGCCGACCGCGGGGCAATCCGGTCCGAACTGGGCTACCGGGCCGACGAGAAGGTCTGCGTGGTCACCGTCGGCGGCTCGGGCGTGGGCACTGACCTGCTTCGCCAGGTGATGGCCGCCTTCCCCGCGGCTCGGCGGCTCGTGCCAGGGCTGCGGATGGTCGTGGTGACCGGCCCGCGGATCGATCCGGCCTGCTTGCCATCGCACGACGGTCTTGAGGTACATGGTTATGTGCGTGACCTTTACCGCCACCTGG
>JBAUAY010000142.1:0-2901 GCA_049676235.1 Streptosporangiaceae bacterium | reverse complement strand
GCCATCGGCATCGACCGCAGCCGGTCGATCACGCCCTTCTTCAGCTCCTGCGCCAGGGCTATGGCCGTGCCGAACGTGGCGAACGCCGCGGTCTGCGCGATGATCCCCGGTATCAGGAAGTTGACGTAGCCGCCGACGGTATGCACCGGGATGGCGCCGCCGAAGACGTACCGGAACAGCAGCACGAACATCACCGGCTGGATCACGGTGAACACGAGGTAAGCAGGTACCCGCATCCAGACCAGCAGGTTCCGCCGGGTGATGGTGAGCGTGTCGGTCACCGCCCAGCCGAACCGGACGCGTCGGCTGGGCTCGCCCGGGACGCCGGGGGCGCCGATCCTCTCAGCGACCGCGGTCACGACGCTGTCCTCTCCATGTCATTGCTGGTACCTCGGCCACCCCGACGGCCTCGCCGGCGTCCAGTCGGCGCGTCGTCCTCGGCCGCGTGCCCGGTCAGGGCCAGGAACACGTCATCGAGCGACGGCCGGCGCAACGTGAGACCGCGTGTTTCGACGCCTGCGGCGTCCAGGCTGCGCACCGCCTCGATCAGCGCCTCCGAGCCGCGGCCCCCGACGCCGACGCTGACCATGCCAGTTTCCTTGTCGGCGTGCGGCTCGCCCTCGTTGATCTTGGCGATCGCCGCGACCGCGTCGCCGATCCGGCTGCGATCAGGCACGGAGAACTCGACTACATCCCCGCCGACCCGGCCCTTCAACTCTTCGGACGTGCCCGCGGCGATGACCAGGCCGTGGTCGATGACCACGATCTCGTCCGCCAGTTCGTCGGCCTCGTCGAGGTACTGGGTCGTCAGCAAGAGCGTGGTCCCGTCGGCGGCCAGTGACCGGATGATGTCCCACATCCCGAGCCTGGACCGCGGGTCCAGGCCGGTGGTCGGCTCGTCCAGGAACAGCACCTTCGGCTGGCCGACCAGGCTGGCGGCCAGGTCCAGGCGCCGCTGCATGCCGCCGGAGTAGTTCTTGGCCGTCCGGTCGGCCGCATCGCTCAGGCCGAACTGCTCAAGCAGTTCGATGGCCCGACTGCGGGCCCGCGGCCAGCTCAGGTGGTACAGCCGCCCGATGATCTCCAGGTTCTCCCGGCCGGTGAGCTCCTCCTGGATGGCGGCCGACTGGCCGGCCAGCCCGATCGACCGGCGGACCGCGGCCGCCTGGCGCACCACGTCATAACCCTCGACCAGCGCCCGCCCCCCGTCGGGAAGCAGCAGGGTGGTCAGGATCCGCACCGCGGTCGTCTTGCCCGCTCCGTTAGGTCCGAGTACGCCGAGCACCGTCCCGCGCGGCACCGACAGGTCGATACCGCGCAGCGCGTGCACCTCGCCGAACGACTTGGTCAAGCCCTCCACGAGAATCGCAGGCTGCTCGCCGACCCCGTTGAACTGTGACATCCATCCTCCAGAAAACCCGCATCGTCCCCGTGTCTCGAACCTACCGGCCCGCTGACGACCCCGGCCAACCAATAACCTCCGCCGCCCACGTGGTAAGACGAAACAACAACCACGAACTCATCGTTACCCGCCGTCCAGAGGAGCTGAGGATGCCAGACGAGAGCCGCCACGAGTCCGCCGACCTCGATGACTACTCGGTACAAGAGCCCGCTGATTCCCTGATCGGGGAACCGGGTGAGGCCGGAGACGATCCGCTGGACCGGGGGGTCATCCCGCCGGAGCGGTGGTCGGCCGGGATCAAGTTCGGGTCCACGGCTGACGAGCAGGAGTCGGGCGAGTCCCTTGATCAGCTGCTCGCCGAGGAAGAGCCGGACACTCCGTTCGACCTCGATGATGACCTGCCCGAAGACGGCGACGACGACGAGGAAGCCGATGAGTACCTCGACGGGCTGCTGCTCGACGACGGCCCGGATCCCCGGGCGGGCCGGCTGGTAGCCGAGGACGAGGGCGCCCATCCAGACGAAGAGGCCGATCTCGTCGCCCGCGACGTCGGCATCGATGGCGGGGCCGCCAGCGCAGAGGAGGCGGCCGTCCACGTGGTGGAAGACGACGACACCGACATCAGGTCCGGCGACTAAGAGCGGGAGAAGTCGCATGCTGCCGGTCGCCGAGCTGCACATTCACATCGAAGGCACGCTTGAGCCTGAGCTGCTCGTCAAGCTCGCGGGCCGCAACGGCACCTGGATGCCGACCCTGGACGTGGACGAACTCCGCGCTCAGTACCAGTTCGACAGCCTGCAGTCCTTCCTCGACTTGTACTACGCCAACCTGCGCGTGCTGAAGGTCGAGCAGGACTTCTACGACCTGGCCCGCGCCTACCTGGCCCGGGCCACGGCGGCCGGAGTGCGCCGGGCAGAGATCTTTTTCGACCCGCAGACGCACCTGGCCAACGGGGTGCCGCTCGAGGAGGTGTTCGGCGGGCTGACGGCCGCGCTGGCCGACGGCGCCCGGGACCACGCGATCTCCGCCGACCTGATCCCGTGCTTCCTGCGTGACCTGGGCGCGGACGCCGCCGACGCGGTGCTGCGAGCCTGTTTGCCGTTCCGGGACCAGTTCATCGGCGTCGGGCTCGACTCCGCCGAGGTCGGCTACCCGCCCGCGCTGTTCACCGAGGTGTACAAGCTGGCAGCGGCCGAAGGACTGCGGCTGGTGGCCCACGCCGGCGAGGAGGGCGGACCGGACTACGTGCGCGAGGCGCTCGACCTGCTCGGTGTGGAACGCGTTGACCACGGGGTGCGGTCCATGGAAGACCCCGGACTGGTCGCCAGGCTGCGCGATGAGCAGATCGCGCTGACCGTATGCCCGCTGTCCAACGTGGCGCTTCGCGTGGTCGCCGCGCTCGGCGATCACATGCTGCCCAGCATGCTGGACGCGGGGCTGCTCGCCACCGTGAACAGCGACGACCCGGCCTACTTCGGCGGGTACGTGGACGACAACCT
>JBAUAY010000141.1:0-12208 GCA_049676235.1 Streptosporangiaceae bacterium | reverse complement strand
CCGAGGCCCAGCACGGTGGCCGTGAAATCGCCTAGGGCGGTGCCCAGCGCGAAGGTGGCGAACACCACGGCCCAGTAGTAGGCCTCCCGCCGCCGGGTGAGGATGCTGTGGATCGACAGCGTGCCCTCGCTGCGGTACCAGAGCCAGAAGACCAGTGCGAGCACCACGGTCCACAGCAGCGTCGTGCCCGCGTAGGGGACGCCGACGAATAGGTGCAGGGCGTCGGACACCCCGGTGCCGAAGATCGCGATCGCATAGGCGAGGAACCAGTAGGCCACCGCCGTATAGCGGCGGGTCCTGAACTGCCAGACCACGGCGATGGCCATCAGGCCGACTTCCACGACCCCGCCGACCAGTCGGTTGCCCTCGGCCAGGTAGTCCGATACGGCCTCGCCGCCACAGGTGGTGAGGATCTTGATCACCCAGAACAAGAAGGTGATCTCCGGCACCTTCACCGCGAGCGGCTCGGGCCAGACGGCGTCCGCCCACCTCCGGCGGGGCGCCGAGTTCACCTTCCGGGCTCCATGACCAATAGCACCGCGACCGCGGGGCCCGGCTGGCCCAGGTCCTCTAGGTATGGGTCCGGGAGCCGGAGCACCAGCCTGACCAATACCGCCAGCCGGAAGAACAACCAGCGCGGCGCGGAGCCAAAATCCGCTCGCCCCAGACCCAGGCCCAGGGCACGATCCAGCCTGGGCGGTAGCTGAGCGGGCAAGACCCCTCCAACGGCAAACAGTGACAAGTCAAGGTATGCCGCGGCCGCCCGCCGGCGGGACATCCCAGAGGACGAAATCCGGGGCGTTCGCGTCATCCTCAGGTCGGATACGGCACCCGCGTACCCGCCTCTACCAGCGGCGATGCCGTGCTTCCGGTGGATGGCCGGAAGCCGGCCAGGTACGCTGCCGGTAAGTCACCACGAAGGACGCATATTGGGCACCACGACCAGGCTGCCCGCCCCGCCCCTGGCCGCCATGCCAGCGCGGCCGGGAGAGCAGCCGCCTGACGAGATCACCCGCGGCCTGTTCGGCCGGGGCCGCGGGCTGATGCGCACCCACCCGCTGGCCACCGACACGCTGCTGGCCGCGGTGCTGCTGGCCGTGTCCTCGGTGTGGCTGGCCGGATCCGGTTTCGCCAGCCTCCAGGCGGCCGTCGTGCAGACGGCGCTAATCGTGCCGCTCGCGGTCCGCCGCCTCCACCCGTCGGCGGTCTTCCTGGTCATCAGCGCCGTCGCGCTCGCTCAGTGGCTGCTCGGCTTCCCGCTGCTCGGTGACGCGGCGCTACTGGTCGCGCTGTACACGGTGGCGGCGCACGAGTCCCGCCTGCGGACCCTGCTCGCCACCGGCGTGCTCGAAGTCGGCGCCGTCATGGCGGCCATCAGGTGGGAGCCGGCCGGCACGCTGGAGCGCTCGCTGCTGTTCCTGTCCGCCACGGTGGTGGCCGCGTTGTTCGCCGGGCTGACGGTCGCCTCGGGCAGCAGGTACCTGGCCTGGATGGACGAGCGGGCTCGCAGGCTCGAGGTCGAACGGGACCAGCAGGCGGTGATCGCGGCCGCCGCCGAGCGGACCCGGATCGCCAGGGAACTGCACGACATCGTCTCGCACAGCCTGTCGGTCGTGATCACGCTGGCCGATGCCGCCGCCGTCGTCAGCCGGGCCGATCCCGCCCGCGGCGCCGAGGCGATGACCGAAGTCTCCGAGGTCGGCCGCCTGGCCCTGACCGATATGCGGGCGATGCTCGGCGTGCTGCGCACCGACGAGCCGGCCGCCGGACTGGCGCCGCAGCCCGGCATCGGCGACCTCAGCGCCCTCGTGGAACGGGTCCGGGCGACCGGGCTGCCGGTAGACCTGGCCGTGGAAGGCACGCCCTTCCCGCTCGGCGCCGCGGCCGAACTGACCGCGTACCGCATCGTCCAGGAGGCGCTGACCAACACGCTGCGTCACGCCGCGGCCGGGCGTGCGTCGGTCACCATCGTCTACGACGAACCCCAGGTCCGGGTGCGGGTCACCGATGACGGCACCGCGAAGGCGCATGACGGCCAGGCGCCGGGCGGGCACCGGGGGCACGGCATCGACGGCATGCGCGAACGGGCCGCGCTGCACGGTGGCACGCTCCGCGCCGGGCCGTTCCCGCAGGGCTGGCTGGTCGAAGCCACCCTCGGGAGGCCCGCGTGAGCATCGCCGTCTTGCTGGCGGACGACCAGCCACTGCTACGCCGCGGCTTCCGTATGATCCTGGAGACCGAGGATGACCTGACCGTGGTGGCCGAGGCGGGCAACGGCGAGGAAGCCGTCGACCTCGCCCGCCGGCACGCGCCGGACGTAGTGCTGATGGACATCCGGATGCCAGGCACCGACGGCATCGAGGCGACCCAGCAGATCGCCGCCGCCGGGCCGCTGCCCAAAGTGCTGGTCCTGACCACCTTCGACCTGGACGAGTACGCCTTCGGCGCGCTGCGGGCCGGCGCCAGCGGCTTCCTGCTCAAAGACGTGCGGCCCGGCGAGCTCATCGCGGCCATCAGGACGGTCGCGGCCGGGGACGCGGTCATCTCGCCCCGAGTGACCCGCCGCCTGCTCGAGGAGTACGCCCAGGTCCTCCCGCTTTCGCCGGGACAGCGGGAGCAGCGCTTCCCGCAGCTGGACGCGCTGACCGAACGCGAGCGCGAGGTGCTCATCGCGGTGGCCCGCGGCTTGTCCAATACTGAGATCGCGGCTTCGCTGTTCGTCTCCGAGGCCACCGTGAAGTCCCACGTCGGGCGGATCTTGTCCAAGCTCGCCCTGCGCGACCGGGTCCAGGTCGTGGTGCTCGCCTACGAGGCCGGTCTCATCCAGCCAGGTAGGTCCGGCTGGTGCTCTGGTTGAACCGGCTGATTAGCTGACCGAAGGCGGCGACGTCGCGCTCGTCCCAGTCGGTCAGCCACTCGGCCAGCTGACACCGGACGGCCCGGGCGGCCGCGGCCAGGTGCTGCTGCCCGGTGCTGGTCAGCGCCAGGCAACAGCCTCGCCGGCCCGGCCGCTCTCCTTCACGCCGCAGCAACCCGGCCGAGATCAGCTGCTCGAGCTGCCGCGACACGGTGGACTTGTCCAAGCCGAAGTGCGCGGCCAGGTCAGCGGCGCGTGCCTCGGGCGTGACGTCGATCTGGGCCAGCAGCGTGTACGCGACCAGAGACAGGCCAGGATGCAGGTCGTCACCCAGGTCACGGGCCCGCCGGACCAGTGTAGACAGGCCCTGGTACAGATCCTCGAGGGCAGCCTCGCGACTCATCGTCCCCCCAATCTGGGGTTGCAAAGTACAACCCTAAGACTTAGGGTTGTAGATACCAACTCTATATGGCGGCCAGGGTCTCTTGGACGGCCATGGCGTGCCAGGTGAAGGAGCTAGCCATGACCATGCTCGCCACCGACCTAAGCCAGACCGCGGGCACTCTCCCCGGGTCACCAGACGCGCCTACGTATGCCGTCGTCGGCTTCGACGGATCGCCGTCCTCGCTGCGCGCCCTCGATGCGGCCGCCCGGCTCCTGCACGACCGGCCCGGCGGCATCGAGGTCATCTACGTCGCACATACCCCGGCCATCGCGGCCGGCGCCGATATCGGCGGCAATGCCTCGGCCGAGGTCCAGCAGAGCTTCGACGCTGCCACCCGCGAGCTATCCGTCGAGGTCCGCGCGCACCTGCAGGCCACGCACCTGCGAGGCGCCGCACAGCGCTGGCACTTCCAGCGCCGGGACGGCGTGATCGCGGACCAGCTGATCGCCGTCGCTGACGACCTGCGCCGTAGGCATGGGCCGGAAGCCCCCGTGCTCATCGTCGTCGGCCGCGCCGAGCACGGATATCACCACGTCCTAGGTTCTGTCCCGCAGGCCCTGGAGCGGCACGACCATTTCCCGGTCCTCGTCATCCCGTAGGCGCCGGTCAGCTGGCGAGGTGTACGGTCATCATCAGACCGTGCCGCATGGTTGTTCAGGATCGTGGAGGCGGAGACGGGAATCGAACCCGTGTACAGGGCTTTGCAGGCCCTTGCCTAAGCCACTCGGCCACTCCGCCACAAAGGGCATGCCGCAAGGGCATAAGGTCCCCTCAGAGCGGACGACGGGATTCGAACCCGCGACCCTCACCTTGGCAAGGTGATGCTCTACCAACTGAGCCACGTCCGCACCGCACTTGGGTGCGATCAGAACTGTAGCCGATCCTGCCGCTCGCGCAAACTCGGACCCGCGAAAAGCGTCCCTCATCCTTCGACGGGCCTCGAAGGATCGTTGGATTACGGTCGGTACATGAGCATGCCCGCGCACGACGTTCCCTACGACCCAGACTTCGCGCCGGCCGCGGCGCTGATCTCGGACCCGACCCGGGCCGCGATCTTGCGGGCGCTGCTGCCGGACCGCCCGCTGGCGGCGGGGGAGCTGGCCCGGCTGGCCGGGGTCAGCGCGGCGACCGCCAGCTTTCACCTGGCCAAGCTGCTCGACGGCGGCATGATCGCCGTCGCCCGGCAGGGCAGGCACCGGTACTACCGGCTGGCCGGCCACGAGGTCGCGGCGGCCCTCGAGGCGCTCGGCCTGATCAGCCCCACGCTGCCGGTGCGCACCCTGCGCCAGTCCCGCGAGGCGGCCGCGCTGGCCGAGGCCCGGACCTGTTACGACCACCTGGCGGGCCGGGCCGGGGTGGAGCTGCTCGACGGCATGCTCCGTCGCGGCCTGCTCCAGGAACAATCATCAGGCCGAACGGACCGTAGTGATACGTCCGCCCATCGCTTCGAGGTCACCGGGGCCGGAGCGAGGACACTGGGTTCGTTCGGCCTGAATATCGGGGAAATACGGCGCTCGCGTCGTCGCTTCGCCGGTTCCTGCATCGACTGGACCCAACGCCGCGGGCACCTGAACGGCGCGCTGGCCGCGGCCGTCACCACCCGGCTGTTCGAGCTCGACTGGATCGAGCGGGGCGCTGTTGGGCAGCGTCGCCGCAGCGTGCGCGTCACCCCGGCCGGTGCCGAGGGCCTGGCCTGTACCTTCGGGCTGGACCTTGTGGGAAGCTGTCGATCATGCGAGAAGTCGTAGTAGACGGAAGCGCGCTGACCGTGGACGATGTCGTGGCGGTGGCGCATGGGCAGGCACGGGTCACGCTGGGCGCGGACGTGCGGGAGCGGATGGAAGCGAGCCGTTCGGTGGTGGTGAACGCGCTACGCGGCGACGCGCCCGTGTACGGGGTGAACACCGGGTTCGGCGCGCTGGCCGACACGCCGGTGGGCGAGGCTGACCTGACCACGCTGCAGGGCGCGATCGTGCGCTCGCACGCGGCGGCGGTCGGCGTGCCGCTGGACGATGAGACCGTGCGGGCGGTCCTCCTACTGCGGGCCCGGACGCTCGCGGCTGGCTACTCCGGAGTCCGCGTGGAGCTGCCCGCCCGGCTGCTCGAGCTGCTCTCGCTCGACCTGCTGCCGGTCATCCCGGGCAAGGGCTCGGTGGGCGCCTCGGGTGACCTGGCCCAGCTTGCGCACCTGGCCCAGCCGCTGATCGGGGAGGGGCGGCTGCGGACGGCCGGCGATCCGCTGGCCGGGCGCCCGGCCGCCGAGGTGCTGCGCGAGCACGGGCTCGAGCCGCTGACGCTAGCCCCGAAGGAAGGGCTGTCCCTGGTCAACGGTACCGAACCGATGCAGGCCCTGCTCGCCTTCTCGGTGCACGACGCCACCATGCTGGTGCAGGCGGCCGATGTGGCCTGCGCGCTATCCGTCGAGGCGCTGCTCGGCACCGACCGGCCGTACGACGAGCGGGTCCAGGTGATCAGGCCGCATCCGGGACAGCTGGTCAGCGCGGCCAACCTGCGCGGGCTGCTGGCCGGGTCGCCGCTGCTGGCCAGCCACCGGGACAGCAGGCACGCGGTGCAGGACGCGTACTGCCTGCGCTGTGCCCCGCAGGTGCACGGCGCGGTGCGGGACGTGCTCACCTTCGCCCGCCAGGTGCTTACGACCGAGCTGGGGGCGGTGGTGGACAACCCGGTCATCGTGCCCGACGGCGAGGTCATGACCACGGGGAACTTCCACGGCGAGCCGCTCGCGTTCGCCGCCGACATGCTCGCCATAGCCGTGGCCGAACTGGCCTCCATCAGCGAGCGGCGGGTAGACCGGATGCTCGACCCCGCGTTCTCCCGCGGCCTGCCGCCGTTCCTGGCCCCGGCGGCCGGCACCAACTCCGGCTTCATGCTGGCCCAGTACACCGCGGCCTCGCTGGTCAGCGAGAATAAGGTGCTCGCCCACCCGGCCAGCGTGGACACCATCCCGACCTCGGGCAAGCAGGAAGACCACGTGTCGATGGGCTGGACCGCGGTCCGCAAGCTGCGCGAGGTCATCGGTAACGTCCGCTTCTGCCTCGCGGTGGAGATCTGCTGCGCCACCCAGGGAATCGACCTGCGGGCGTCCGTGGCCGAACCGAGCGTCCCGCTGCGGGCCGTGCACGACCTGGTGCGCTCGTCGGTGCCCCGGATGGACATCGACCGCGAGGTGGCCGCCCAGCTCACCTCGGTCAACGACCTGCTCCCGGAGATCTGCCGGGTGGCCGCGGAAAGCTCCCCGTCCTTCCAGTAGGCGCGTCCCGTAACGTAGCCCCGGCCCACCACGAGAGTAGACCGGGGAATCCGGGACGGTCACGGCATCGAGGACCGCGAGCCGAGATGCTCTGCTATGCGTTGCGGAGCAGGTCGTTCAGCTCAGTCTCGATGTCGATGTAGCCGCTTTCCTGGCCGGGCGGAACGACTTGGTAAGTCCGCGCCAGGAACGCCGACATCGCCCCGGCGGGCGCTTCAAAGTGGGCCTGGCCAAAGGGCGACGACAGCTCAATATTAAGGATCTGGCCGCCGGTTCCTGGGGGTCCTTCGGTCTCCGCCGTTCCGATCACGTCAAGGTCATCGGTTTCCGCGCACGACATCAGCGAGGGCCACACCTGCACGTCTCCGTCGCCCTGCCGCGACTCGATCCCCGCGGCCAGCAAATCCCTGGCAAAGATCCACTCGACCGGCTCGTCGGTGCCGACATGGAACGCCATGCGCACCGCGTACGGGTCTTTGCCGCTGTAGTACATACTGGCCACAAGGGGAACAATCGTTTGCTGTGGGACAACAAGCCTAAGACCAAGCTCGGCCGAGATTGTGGTGCTGCTGCTTCGGTTCATCGCCTACCCACCCCTACCTAGCTGGGTCCCGGACAACCGGGCTCTGCCAATCTGACGGTACCCGCTGGCGGCTATCACGCGCACGGAGGGTGAAGTTTTCCCAGGTAGGAAGCCACTCCGTTTTGCGCCTTTTTGTTCCCAGCCGGAAGACGAGCCCACATTATCGCCTTGACCTGGACAAATGCCGTTCAGCCCAGGGTGGCGAGTTGATGCAGTTTAGTGTTTCGGCGCGTCCATTGCATAGCCTGTGACGCTCATCTCACGCACCTTTCTACGAAGCGTTCCAATAACAGTACTGAGCGTAATCAAAGGTGTCCCGATGCGCACGTTTGCAGGATTTAGTCATCACGTAGAGTAACGGAGATCCAGGGAGCGGCTCTTCGCCGCGCCGGACGTGCCCCGCGCCGCGCGGATGCGCTACCCTATGGGAGCGCCGGGACACGGCTGTCGCGGGGGCCGCTGGCCCCCGGCGGACCGCCCAGACCCCGGTGACGGGCGATTGGCTCAGCGGGAGAGCGCCTCGTTCACACCGAGGAGGTCACTGGTTCGATCCCAGTATCGCCCACCGATGTAAGGCCAGTTCAGATGCTTCGCTGACAGCTCTCATCCTACGCTGAGGATGGGAGCTGTTGCCGTTCTGGGAGGAATTTGGGAGATCGTCTTCTTCTGGCCGGCCCGGAACGGCGCGAGCAGGTTGTCAAGCAAGAGGACGGGGGAGCGCGGGTCGATGCTGGCTCGCTCCCGCAGCGAGTTTTCCCAGCGGGCCTGGAGGGCGGCGATCAGATCCTCCCGCATCCGAGGCGAGACGTGGGCGTACAGGCCGCGCATCCCGGGAACGTCGTGGCCTAGCCGCTGCTCAGCCAGGATCTCGGGGATGCCGTCCTCGGAACTGGTAGAGAGCAGTGTTCCAACCCTGCGAATACCTCAGCTTGAAGAACGGGCCGAAGTGCCTCCTGCCCTCGTCGCCGCTCTTGCTTGTGGCTTCTGGTGCATCATGGCGTCATCCGGTGCAACCATGCCGGGTGCCTCATCGTTGCATCTACTACAACCGGATGATGACATCGCAGGTCAGCGCGGATTCGCAGCCAGGTCCTTCGCCGCCATCACCGAGGACCCCGGAGCTGCGACGCTGGTAGCGGGCGTTCACGTGAACTGCCGAATGATGCGGCGGATGCAACTCCGCTCACTTCCATCCAGGTCTTGTGGCTATGCCGTAGCCCGTGGGGCGTCAGCCCGTCCTTGACGGGTAGCCAGCAGGCCAGGGGAGCATCGTCGTCTGGCTGCTGTCCGCTGCCCGGACAGTGCTCGCCCTTCGTCTTGTGGGTGACGGTCTTCCCGTCCAGGCGCAGCCTGACCGCGCGTCCGCAGGATGAGCAGTGTCCCGCGCCGTCTTCGCTCACCAGATGCGGTATGCCGCGGCCGGACGGGGGAGCGAATGGCTTCCCGGGTAGCTTCGGCGCCCAGGCCGCTACCGGCTTGCCCGGCCACGCTGTGGCGTTCACCACGACCAGGTTGCCTGGCCTGCCGTTCGCCGGCTCGTACCGTCCGTCCCAGGCAGGGTGGCGCGGTCGATGCCGCTCATCAGGGGCGCGGGCGGGTCATCATCGCGCACTGGGCAGCCGTCGGCCCTGAACCCGCCGCGGACTGCTTCGGCAAGCTCTTCCTGCTCGACGGCAGCGCGAATCGAACAGAGATCGGTTCGGGCGAAACCGGGGCCGGACATGGGCTCCTCCTCCATGACCGGTTAGGAGGAATTTGGGAGGTCGCATCCGGCGCGAACCGCCCTGAACCTGTCCCAACCGAGCTGAAGTAGAGCCTCTGATCTGGCCTTTCACGGTAACCCCTGGCTGGGAAGTCGATCGGAACCCCATGGTAAGGAGAAGGTCTACGGTTCGATTCCGTAACGGGGCTCCAGCTAAAGGCAATAATTCGAACATCTCGAATCCTCTCTCTGGAGCCATTCCGGGAGCCAAGTAGTCCGGACTTCTGGCAACGTCTCAGTCGTCCACTGCAGGACGTCCTGCACACGCAGCTCTCGTTAGCTATCCATTCCGCACGAGGGCACGTGCCGGACGTCGAGAGACATTGGGTTATACGCTGGACGACGCGGCCCGGATGCTGGAGTGCGACCGGTCGAAAATGAGCCGGGTCGAGACCGGGGAGCGGGGAATCCACGGTAAAGAACTGCCGGAGCTCCTGGCCGGGTTCGGCGTCGGCGATGAGCAGCAGGCCCTGTTGGAACTGCTGGCGAATCCGCGCGCCGGACGGGGCTGGTTCCGGGACTACGACAACGTACTGCGCGGCGCGTGGAGGGACTACCTGACCCTCGAGACGGCGGCGTCAAGGATCTCCATCTACGAAGCCCAGCGGGTCCCCGGTCTACTGCAGACCCCTGCCTACGCTCGGGCGCTGGCCGAGGCCGATCCGGCGCTGAAGGATGATGCCGCGCGCGACAGCGCGGTGGAGGCGGTCCTCGCCCGGCAGTGGGCGATCCTCGAACAGGGCCAGGCGGAGGTTCACCTGATCATCGGCCAGGCGGCGCTCGAGCAGCAGGTGGGAAGTGCAGCGGTGATGGGCGGGGAGCTGCGCGCTCTGGCGCGGCCCGCCCCGGGCAGCGCGACGGTCACCGTGCAGGTCGTGCCGTTCGACATCGGCACGCATGCGCCGCAGGAGACGGTTCGCTGGCGATCCTCCAGTTTGACCAAGCGCCCGGGCCGGAGCTGGGGCTGGTGCACCTGGGCGGCATCGCCGGCGGGGTGTGCCTGGAGAGCCAACACGACCTCGGTGCCTACGCCCGGGCGTTCGAGCGGCTCCGCGGCTCCGCGGAAAGCCCAAGGCGATCCGCGATGCGACTGCGGGGCAAGGCCGGCCTCCCACCCAGCTGATAGTCGACGCTTCCGCCACGCGAACGGCGCGGCGGAAGCGCCCGCTCAGCCTGCGGCCGGTGACACCGACTGCTCGAACTCCGCCTGCGATCGCGCAGCGGAGCAGGCAACCACATGTCCTGGCCCGAAGTATCTGTGCCGAAGCAAGGGGATGAGCGGTGACCACTGTCAGCCTCTCCATGCCAGACCAACGCCGCCGGGCGCTTCCCGGCGAGGAGTTGACCCGCCGGGCGATCACCGTAATCACCGCCGCGATCGTCGCGATGGCACTCGCGTTCAGCGTGGTGAATGTGACCCG
Source organism: Streptosporangiaceae bacterium (assembly GCA_049676235.1). GTDB lineage: Bacteria > Actinomycetota > Actinomycetes > Streptosporangiales > Streptosporangiaceae > Palsa-504. Next base: position 1,869 of record JBAUAY010000141.1, on the reverse strand, counting down.
GTTGTGCCTGGACCTCGGCGTTATCGCCTGGATTGCGTGGCTGATCGGCCCCTCGGTCGACCTCAGCGTCATCGGGCTGCTGACCGGCATCCGGTTCCTATCCCTGCACAGCTACACCGAAGAGCGACTCGCCAAGCTGAACCGCTTCCTGCGACTGTGCGGCTTGCTGACGCTGGCGCTGAATACAGCAGGTGCGCTCTGGCACCTTCAGTTCGGAACGGCGGCGGTCGACGCTATCGGCCCGGTGCTGCTGATCGACCAAATGCGGTTCGGAAACCTGGACTTCATCAAGGTCGGCAGGCGGCGCCTAATCACCCGCCAGCACCTTGAGCGATTCCTCGACATAGACCCTATGGCCGCGCCAACCCAGGGGTCGGCTGGATAGACGGGGAAATGACTTTCCGTGCGCGCCAGCCAGTCGCTTGCAGGGTCAATCGCCTTCGCGGGTCCATCTTGTTCCGAGCTTGCGGTAGCCGGGCCGAGAGCTCCTTGACGGCGACGTCGACGTCTTTAGCCGAACGCCGCGGGCGCTCCTGGCATGCTGAGCGCCTCGTGGACCTACGAGGCAGGCAGCGGCTCCGATCGCTGTCGCGGATGAAGGACGTGATCATGTCAGGCTGCCGTCGGCAGGCTCGAGCAGGTCGGCGAAGCCGATCCGCTGGTAGAACTCGGTGCGGATGCGGTCGCCGAGGTCGAAGACCTCCTCCGCGCCGTCGTGCATGGGGTCGACGTGGACCCGGAACGGCCGCTGGCCCTTGGCCAGCCCGACCACGCGGGCGATCTGGCGGGCGACCTCGGACGGGTCTGCGTCAGGCGGGGCCAGTTCGGCCTGCCGGGCCGGGATCTCGTCCATGATGCCCGGGTAGAGCTGGTCGTAGTCGTACTCGACCGCGGTGTCGGCCGGGTGCCCGGCGTGCGCGTAGTGGTTAGTCCCGGTGGTGAACGCGCCCGGCACGATAATCGTGGTCTCGATGCCGAACCGGGCCAGCTCCGCGGCATAGCTGACGGCCAGGGCGTCCTCGGCCGCCTTGGCCGCGAAGTACGGGGCGAGGTAGGGCGGGGTGCCGCCGCGGCTGCTGCTCGAGCCGACCCAGACCAGCAGCCCGTCGCGCCGGGCCCGCAGGTGGGGCAGCGCTGCCCGATTGACGCGCTGGGTGGACAGCACGTTGACGTCGTAGATGTCGGCGACCTGCTCCACCGTGAACGCCTCGGCCGGCCCGAGGACCATGTGCCCGGCGTTGTGGACGACGACGTCCAGGCGCCCGGTATCGCTGATGATCTGCTCGATCGCGGCGTCGACGGAGGCCTGGCTGGCGACGTCCATCTCGACCGCGCGCAGGGTGACCGAGTGGTCCGCCGCATACGCGTTGAGGTCGGCGACGGCAGGCGCGTTCCGGCCGGTGGTGGCGCGCATGCCCGCGTAGACGGTGTCGCCGGCGTCGGCCAGCGCGCGGGCGGTCATGGCGCCGAAACCGCTGGATGCGCCGGTGATGATGATCGTCTTAGCCATTGACGTGTCCTCTCGCAGCTCAGGTTGCTATGCAGGCGGTGGTGCGGATGGTTGCCTCTTCTATGGGTATCGTCGTCCCGGGAACGCAGCGCTCGCCTCTGCCGCCGGGCAGGGGAAGTGGCCAGGATCGCCGGGCCGGATCGGGGTGCGGACCAGACCGGGGAGCCGCCAGTGCGGCTCTGGGGCATCTCAGTCGGCGGGCAGGACCCGGTCGAGCTGACTGCGGGAGCTGATCCCGAGCTTGGTGAATACGTTGCTGAGGTGGTACTTGGCGGTGCCCGGGCTGATGAACAGGCGGGTGCCAATCTCCGGGTTCGACAGCCCGTCCCTGGCCAGCCGCGCGACCAGGGCCTCCTGGG
>JBAUAY010000140.1:0-3915 GCA_049676235.1 Streptosporangiaceae bacterium | reverse complement strand
GGTCCGAGGAGCTCGACGGGCGCCTACCGGGACGGGCCCGGCGCGGGCGCGTCCAGGGTCCGATTCGGCGGCAGGCGTCGGGAGGGCGTGCTCGGCGGTTCGCTGCTCGGCAGCGCCAGCCCCGGCGGCTCCGCGCTGCGCGGCTCGGGTCTGAGCGGTTCCATGTTCGCCAGCTCGAGCCTGGGCCGGTCCCTGCTCGGCGGCTCGGTGTTCAGCCGCTCCTCCTCTCCGCGGGGCCGCAGTTCCGCGCTCGGCCAGTCGTCGTCCCGGTTCGGCCGGTCGGCTGCCTTAGGCAGGTCGTCGCCCCTCCGGCACCGGGGCAACCTGATGCGTTCTGCGGGCGGCGGGCTGGCCGGGCATGCTCCCCGCTTTTCCCGGGGCGGCTCGCTCGCCCGGCTCACCGGCGCCCTGCGCGGGCCAACCGGACCGAAATCACCCGGCCGGGGCTGGCTGCGCGGCGCGTCCTCGCGCGGCCATTCACCGGGCCGCAAGTCACTGGGCGGCAAGTCACTGGGCGGCAGCTCACTGAGCCGCGGCGCGTTCGGCCACCGGAGGATGGGCCGGGAACTCCGGGGTCTTCGGGGTCTTCGGGTTTGGGCCGGCCCGAGCACGCCCCGGCCGAAGGCGGCGCGCACCGGATCGGTCCGGCTGCGCATGCCCCGTCCGAAGGCGAAGCGGAGATGGCGGACAGGAGGTTACCGATGAACGTGGCGTCGCGCCGCCGGCTGCTGGTGCTCTACGTGGTCGCCGCCGCCATGCTGGTCTCGCTGGGCGGCAGGCTCTGGTACCTGCAGGTGATGAACAACACCGCGTTCACTAAGCTCGCCGCCGCGAACCAGACCAGGAACGTGATCGTGCCCGCGGTCCGCGGCCAGATCCTGGACGACGTGGGGAACCAGCTGGTGACCAACCAGACCGCCCTGGTCGTCTCGGTGGACATGATGACCCTGTCCAAGCAGCCCGGCGGCGCCGCGCCGGTGCTGCACCGGCTGGCCCCGCTGTTGGGCCTGTCCTACCAGCGGCTGACCGCCAAGACGCGGCTGTGCACCGTGGGTGTCCCGCAGCCCTGCTGGGCCGGCTCGCCCTACCAGCCCATCCCGGTGGACCAGAACGTCTCCGACCAGGTGGCGCTGCAGGTGATGGAGGAGCAGAAGGAGTTCCCCGGGGTGACCGCACAGGTGCAGCCGGTGATCGACTACCCCCAGCCAGACGGGGCCAACCCGGCTCAGGTGCTCGGCTACCTGCAGCCGATCACCCCGCAGGAGATCGCCAGTCGGCACCTGTCGGTAACCGGCTTCTCCGGCGTGGACCTGGTGGGCCAGGCCGGCCTGGAGGCCCAGTACGACAGCCAACTCCGCGGCCAGGCCGGGACCCAGGTGGTCTCGGTCAACGCCGCGGGGGATGTCACCGGCAGCGTCGGCCAGACCCCGCCGGTCAACGGCGATGACCTCGTGACCAGCCTCAACGCGCAGATTCAGGCCGACGCCGCCAGCGCGCTCAAGGGTGCCATCGCACGGTCGCGAGCGGCCGGGAACGCTGCCAACCAGGGCGCCGCGATCGTGATGACGACCACCGGCCGGGTGGTGGCCATGGCCAGCTACCCGAACTACAACCCGAGCGTGTGGACTGGCGGCATCTCCCAGCAGGAGTTCAACGCGCTGTTCGGCACCGCCGACGGGCAGCCGGTCATCAACTGGACCACCCAGGGCCAGTACGCGCCCGGCTCCACGTTCAAAGTCACCTCGACCGCCGCCGCGGTGGCCGACGGGTACCCGCTGAACGGCCTGTACAACTGCCCCGGCTCGGTCAGCATCGCCGGCCATACCTTCGGCAACGACGGTGAGCCAAGCCTCGGCGACATGACGTTCGCCGAGGCCCTCATCCAGTCCTGCGACACGGTGTACTACAACCTCGGCTACGACATGTACCTCAACGACGACCCGAAAGCCAATAACACGACGTCGCCGAACGCGCCGGTGCAGAAGACGCAGAAGATGGAGCTGGCCTGGGGCTTCGGCCAGGACACCGGCGTCGACCTGCCCGCCGAATCGACCGGCACCATCCCGACTAGGCAGTGGCTTTACTACCTGTGGAAGGACAACGCCTACACCGGTCAGGACTGGTGCAAGTACAAGAACCCGAACAGCTCGTACTCGTACGTCCAGCAGATCGAGCACCAGGACTGCCAGAACGGCTGGCAGTGGGAACCAGGCCAGGCGGCCATCGCCGCGATCGGCCAGGGCTACGTGACCGTCACCCCGCTCCAGCTCGCCGACGCCTACGCCGCGCTGGCCAACGGCGGCACGCTGTACAGCCCGCGGATCGGTGAGGCGCTGGTCTCGCCGATCACCGGCCAGGTGGTCCAGCAGATCAACCCGCCCGTCGTCCGTCACCTGCCCGTATCCGGCTCCACGCTCTCCTATATCCGCAACGCGCTGGCCGGCGTGGTGACCCAGGGCACCGCGGCCAGCGCCTTCAGCGGCTTCCCGCTCAGCCAGGTCTGCGTGGCGGGCAAGACGGGTACCGCCCAGCTGTTCGGCAAGAACGCGACCTCAGTATTCGCCTCGTTCGCGCCGTGCAACGACCCGAAGTACGTGGTCCTCGTCATGGTCCCGGACTCCGGTTACGGCGCCGACGTGGCGGCGCCCGCGGTCCGGCAGATCTGGGATGGCATCTACGGCCTGGAGGGGCACAAGGCGGCGGTGCCCGGCGGCCAGGTGCCATCCTCGCCGCCGCGGATCTCCTCGACCGGGACGATCACCGCGCCGTCCGGCTACACCAGGGGGAAGTAATGCTGGGCCGAACCACGAGCTACACCGCGCGCGGTCTGACCACGCCGCGGCCCGGGGTGTTCTCCGCCCGCCGCCCGCGGTCCCTGCTGGCCCGGGCGTTCGCCAGGAATTCCCCGCTCAGGCACATGGACTGGCTGCTGGTCGTGGTCGTGCTCGGGCTGAGCGCGATCGGCACCCTGCTCGTCTGGTCGGCCACCCAGCCCGGCCTGCTCGCGGCCGGCCATGACCCGCGCACTTACCTGAAGAAGCAGCTGCTCAACGTGGCGATCGGGCTCGTCCTGATGGTCGGGGTCAGCCTCGTCGACACCAGGCAGCTGCGGACCTGGGTGCCGCTCTTCTACGGCGCCACCGTGCTCGCCCTGCTGGCCGTGCTCACCCCGATCGGCTCCGACATCAACGGCGCGCACGCGTGGATCTCGCTACCCGGCGGCTTCCAGGTCGAGCCGTCGGAGTTCGCGAAGGTCGCGCTGATCCTGGGGATCGCGATGATCTTCAGCCAGGCTCGCCCCGGGAGCTCCGGCGGCCCCGGCGTCCGCTCGCTGTTCACCGCACTGGCCTGCGCAGCGCCGCTAATCGGCCTGGTGATCATCGAGCCGGCCCTGGGCGTGGCCCTGGTACTCGTCGTGGTGACCGCCACCATGATCGTGCTATCCGGCCTCCGGCTGCGCATCCTCGCCGCGCTCGCGGGCCTGGTGGCCGTGACGATCGCCGCGGCAGGCGGCCTGCACCTGCTGAAGTCCTACCAGCTCACCCGGTTCACCTCCTTCCTGCATCCGGCCGCCGACCTGGCCGGCGCCGGATACAACGCGGCCCAGGCCAAGATCGCGGTCGGTTCTGGCGGGATGTTCGGCCAGGGCCTGTTCCACGGCCAGCTGGTGGCCGGCAACTTCGTCCCGTCCCAGCAGACCGACTTCATCTTTACCGTGGCCGGCGAGGAACTCGGCTTCGCCGGCACGATCGTGATCGTCTTCCTGCTCGGCGTGGTGATCATCCGGGCGCTGCGGATCGCTACCCGGGCGGACGACCTGTTCGGCCTGCTGGTCGCGTCCGGTATCGCGATGTGGTTCGCGTTCCAGTCGTTCGTGAACATCGGCATGACGATCGGCATCATGCCGATCACCGG
>JBAUAY010000139.1:0-9120 GCA_049676235.1 Streptosporangiaceae bacterium | reverse complement strand
CGTACCTCGTCGATCATCTGGATCGCCTGGCCGTTGTGCAGCTCTGGGTTGGGGACCGTGCGGAACAGCAGCGGCATGGCGCGCGCCGCTGAGATCTCCGGCAACGGGATGATGGACAGGAACAGCTTCTGCCATTCCAGCCAGCGCTCCTGCACCTGGCGGAACATGTTGCCGCGGATGGCGCCGTCCTGCGCGCCGTATACGCGGTTGTCCTTCTCTTCCTGCATCGGGAAGTAGGACCGGAGGACCTGCTTCAGCGGGTCCTTCTTCTGTGCCTTGTGGAACGTGTAGTCCGTCCCGTACTGCGACACAGGCTCGTGGTACTGAGGCTCCCAGGAAAGTTCCTGGATCTTTTGGTGAGCCTTGGCCACACTCTGGCGACTCATCGTCACCCCTTTCTCGGCGGGTTCCGGGTCCGGGTTCATGCCCCCCGGGAGGCCTTGGGCCAGGGCGGGCTGCCGCGGTCCCGAAAGTCCTTGTGTGCTGCATCACATCCCGAATGCCGAGGTCATGAGCTCTCAACATGAGACATCTCGAACGCGGCGCGGATCTCGGCGAGCCGCTGCTTGCGTTCCTCGGCCGCCTGCCGGGTTCCTTCCGCGGCCGGCGTAATGCCGAGCGCCCGCAGCAGGTCCGCCGCGGGCTGTCCCGGGTCACCCGCGTCGCCGAGGACCGGGTGCAATCCCTCCTCGGCCAGATGGTGAAAAACCAGGTTAACGATGCTCCAGGGGTTAAAGGTCTCGGGTTGGGAGGAAGAGGTCGTCTCATCGTGAGCGTCCATGCCACCGACACAACGTCGGCTGGTCCAAGCTGGGAGTCTCAACTTGAGACAGTGCTCGGCAACGTGAGGTTTACTTTGAAATGGGCCGGTAACCCGAATCCGAATTCCCGCGCAGGCTGAGCCTCCAGCCGGAGAGATGTGGGTGGGGGAGGCAATATGGCAGGTGCTTCAGCGCCGATGCACACCGCGAGAGATCTCCTGGCCGAGGCCAGGGAGCGGTTTCTCGCGGCCGAATCAGTCGACCCGAATGCCGTGCGCAAGCCCATTCTGGCGTCGTGGTGGCGGTCCCGGCAGTGGCACGTCGCCGCGGATCACATCGAGCTGGATTACCTGCACGACCCCGACCTGGAATCCAACCTGGCCCGGACCGCCGATCCGGTGCTGCGGCACCTGCACGAGCAACTGGACGGCCAGCCGATCAGCATCATCTTGACCGATTCCGCGGGCGTGGTGCTGACCCGGCTGACCGCGGACCGCGACCTCGAGCGGCAGCTGGACGGCGTCAAGCTGGCCCCCGGCTTCAGCTACGCCGAGGCCCGCGTCGGCACCAACGGCATCGGCACCGCGCTGGAATCCGGCGGCCCGGCCCACGTCTTCGGGCACGAGCACTACGCCGAGCACCTGGAGCAATTTGGCTGTGCTGGCGTGCCGATCCACGACCCGGTCTCGGGCAAGACCGTCGGTGTGATCGACCTGACCTGCTGGCGCAAGAACGCCGACCCGCTGCTGGTCTCGCTGGTCAAGGCGACGGCCGACCAGATCACCCAGGCCCTGCTGGCCGCGGGCAGCCGCCGGGATATGCACCTGCTCCAGGAATACGTGCGGGCCTGCCGCCGCACCGGCGGCATCGTGCTGGCCCTCGGCAACGACGTCGTCATGCTGAACGATCACGCCCGCCAGGTGCTCGATCCCGGTGACCAGTCCGCCCTGATCGGCCACGCCACCGAGGCACTGGCCCGGCATAACCCGGGCGCGGTGACGGTCGACCTGCCCAGCGGCGTGGCGGCCCGGATGTTCTGCCGGCGGATCTCGGGCGACGGCCCGTTCGCCGACGGCGTGGTCCACGTAAAACTGGCGGCCGCGGCCCTGGTCGCGCCCGAGCTGCCCGCGCCGAGAGCAGCCATGTACCTGCCGGGCCTGGTGGGCAGCGGCGTGCTGTGGCTGCGCGCCTGCCGGGAGGCGGAGACCCTCTACGACGCCTCGGACTGGATGACGATCGAGGGCGAGAGCGGCGTGGGCAAGCTGGCCCTGGCCCGCGCGGTGCACCAGCGGCGCAACCCGGCCGCGCCGTTCCACGTGCTTGACGCGGAGGACGCCGACCAGGACTGGCTCACCAAGGCCCGCGGCGAACTGCTCGACGGCGCCGGCCTGCTGCTGATCAGGCACGTGGACGCGCTGAACGCCAGGCAGATGCACACGCTGGCCAGCGCGCTGCAAGAGGCCAGGGCGGCCAAGCGGCACCAGGAGCTGCGGGTGGCGGTGACGCTGAACCGCAAGCAGGCCGGCGCCGACCTGACCAGGCTGCTGCGGTTCTTCCAGGGCACGGTGGAGCTGCCGCCGCTGCGCCACCACGTCGAGGACCTGCACGAGCTGGTGCCCTTCTTCCTGGCCCGGCTCAGCGGGCAGGGCCGCCTGACCTGTTCTCCTGAGGCGATGCAGCTGCTGCTGCGGCACAACTGGCCGGGCAACGCCGAACAGCTCTGGCAGGTGCTCAAGCAGGTTGTCCAGCGCCGCCGGGCGGGCGTGATCATGCCGAAGGACCTGCCGCCCGAGTGCTGGACGGTCAGCCGGCGGCTGCTGTCCCCGCTGGAGTCCATCGAGCGCGACGCGATCGTGCAGAGCCTGCAGGACCACGACGGCAACAAGGTCAGGGCGGCCGAGGCGCTGGGCATGTCACGGGCTACCATCTACCGCAAAATCCACGAGTACGGCATCGTCACATCCGGCAGCTGAGCCCGCCCCGGCGGGCCCGTGGATCAAAGTGAGAAGGCATGTGCGCTGTTCCGGGCGTACGGATGCATTAAGCCCGCATTCGCGGGGCGCCGCAGACGTAAGGGGCAACCCATGACCGCTGTTGATGCAAACCCCGACGATACCGCCCGGAACCCCGCACCTGAGCCGCCCGCACCGCCCGTAGTCGGACCGATGGCGGGCGACCCGGCCATGCTGGGTCTGGGCAGCTTCATCGTCGGTTCTGTCGCGCTCGGCCTGGCGATAGTCGGCGTAGTGCCGGCCGGCGTTCTCGGCGCCCCGCTGGCCATTATCCTGTCAGCCACGGCGCTGGGCCTGCTCCTGGCCGCGGTCTGGGCCGCGGCGGTCGGCCAGAGCGCGGTGGCGGCCGTCTTCGGCATTTTCGGCACGTTCTGGCTGAGCTACGCCGTGCTCGTGCTCGGCCTGAGCCACAACTGGTTCGCGATCACCGTCACCGCAGTGCTCGCCACCGTGCGGCTGTTCCTGCTCTCCTGGCTGGTCGCCATCGTGATGCTGACCCTGGCTACGCTGCGGCTGCCGGTGGCCTTCAGCGCGCTCTTCGGGCTCGTCGACCTCGCGCTGCTCATGCTGCTGCTCGCCTGGGAGGAGACATCGCCGCTGGGCGTGCCCTCGAGCGGCCTGCTGAAGACCGGCGGCTACGTCATACTGATCTTCGCCGCTCTCGGGGTGTACCTTTTCTTCGGCGCCTCCTCGGCGGGCACCGGCGGCAAGGGCCTGCCGCTTGGCAAGCCGCTGATGAAATAGGGCCGGACCAGGCCTTTTATGCCGAACGGGCCGTGGTGACCGCCATGGTCAGGTGCGAGCCACCATGGCCCGTCCGGGATCGCGGGGTGGCTAGCTGACCCGGCTCCCCCTGCCCCGTGTGGTCGTATGCTGCGCCCGCCGCACCGAACTCCACTTCAAGTCCCTGACCCGGCGCCGCCGTGGCTGACGGCCCCAGGAGCCCCACTGCAGCGTGGGCTCCGGCAGTTTCGGGGGCTTGGCGAAGGCCGGCTCGCCGTCGAGGTCGAGGGCGTCCAGCGGTGACTCCGCGGCGGCGTCCCGGCGGGTGAGTGGCGCCAGGTTCCATTTCTCCTCGATGAGCTTGAGCACCGAGGTGTGGTCGAGCGTCTTGCCGCATACGTAATCGGGGCGGGCGTACGGGGAGACGATGACGGCCGGGACCCGGAAACCGTAGCGGGTGTAGTCGCGAGGGCCGTCGTCGATGGCCTTCAGCCGGGCGAAGCCCCCGCCGAACACCGGCCGGAGCAGCGTGCGCAACCATCCGGGCAGGTCGAGGATGTAATTGTGCGCGGGTACGTCGTCGGGCGCCACCGCCTCCGGTGGCGGGACGTGATCGTAGTAGCCACCGTGCTCGTCGTAGAGCCAGATCAGCAAGGTGTGCGGCCAGGCCGGGCCGCTCATGACCCGGTTGATGACTTCGGCAGCGAAGGACTCGCCCTTGGCGATGTCCTGCGGGTTCTCCTCCGAGTACGTCCCGAAATCCGGGTCGATGATGCTCACCGCGGGCAGCGTCCCCGCGTCGGCGTCGGCGAAGAACTGCGGGGTCTTGCGCAGGTGCCGGAGGCAGCCGCCCAGCCCGAGCGGGTACAGGTCGGCGGTGAACGACTTGTTGCCGACGGCCCGGTCGGCCACTCCCGGCAGCCACCGGCCGACCTGGGCCAGTCGCCGGGCCGCGGTCAGCCCGCGGCCGCCGAACACCCGCCGCAGCAGCACGCTGTAGTGCCGCACGTTGTGGTAGTTCACCCAGGCGATGCGGTGCTTGGTGAGCACGTCGAAGATCGTCCCGGTCTGCGGGTAGTCGATGATGTCCCAGGGCAGGTCGTCGATGAGACCGTGGGCCGTCCCTGAGATGAGGAACCTGCGGTTCGGGAACGTCGGGCCCAGGCACGAGCTGAACCAGTGATCGGCCAGCGGGAACGTACGGGCGAGCCCGTAGTAGAACGGCAGGTCGTCTTCGGTCCAGTAGCCCATCGGCACCGCGGGATCAGCGCCGGGCAGCGCCTTGGCCACGGCAGCGGCGAACCCGTCGCAGCGCCCGTCGGCGTACTGGATATGGCTGGAGTGCCAGTTCTGGCTGGGATCGTTGTTCACCTGGGTGGTGGAGGTCAGGTGGTGGGCGGGAAACGCCTGGCCGTTCGGCAGGTAGTTGACGACGTCAGGGGCGCGGTCGGGACCGAGCGGCAGGCCCTCGCCCCGGTCGGTGAGCATGCCGAGGTAGTTGTCGTAGGAGTGGTTCTCCATCATCAAGATGACGATGTGGCGGATCTGCGGCAGCATGTCGGTGCCTTCGGGCAGGTCCGGGCGCGGCCGGTCGGCCACCTCCGGCGCGGTGATCCCGCGCCGCGCCGCGATCCGCGCCGAAGACGCACGTCGGCGTCTGATCTCGCGGCCCTCGAGCCTCTCCCACATCGGCATTACCTCCGGCTCCGGCGTTCACTCGGGACGGGACGGCGGGGCCAGGTGCCGCGCGGCGATCTCCGCCACCTCCCTGCTTACCCTCAGGCGGTTCTCCAAACGGGCCAGCCGCGCATCCATGGCCGGCCCGCGCCGGTCCCCGCCGTCGTCTACACGACCTACATCAACACCACCCCGGAGCGCCTCTGGCAACTGCTCGAAACCGGCGACACGCTGCCCGTCGGATAGTCGTCCCGGACGGCAATGGTCAGTTCGTGATCGAGGAGTACGCGAGCGCTCGCCGCCGGAACCCGGCGACCGCCATGTCCACAACGCGGTCGTGACCCCAGCGCATCACCGGGTACGCCGCGCGGGCGGCCAAGCGCAGCGGGACGCTGCGTAGCTCCAGCGACCAGCCCACCGCCACGCGCGTTCCGCCGTCGGCGTCCTCCAGCCGCAACACCGCCCGCCCACGGAGGTCGCCGTCGACCCTGGCCTCGACCGATCGCGGCCGGTCACACCGCTGGAGCCGGACGTCCAGGCGCAGCCGGTAGGGCACCGGCGGGACGACCGTACCGTGAAGCACATTGCCCGCCGTCAGCCCGGCCCCGTCCGCCCGGAACTCGCGCAGCCAGGCCCACCACGACGCGAACAGGTCGAACTGTTCGATCGTCACCCACATCCGCTCCGGCGTTACCGGGAACCAGAACTCCCCCTGAAAATCGACCCGGTTCGTCGTCACAAGCCGGCCTGGATGATCCTCGCCCCGCCGTGACCCGCACCTGTCATACCACCTGAAACGTCCGCAACCGCACGCTGGTTCACCGTCACGGCCTTGGCCTACGGAGTGTAGAGTTCGGCGCCGGTCGCCCCACGTGTCCGTTGCTCTCTTCAGTTTCTATAGCGGATCGGAGCGGGTCCGTTTCTAGAGCGGATCGAAGCGGGCCCGGTCAACGCGGGATCGGCGGAGCCCAGGCGGGCCGCGGGATCAGGCAGAACGGATGACCGGCCGGGTCGGCGTAGACGCCCTCGCCCCCGAGTTTCCTCGCGCCGAGCGCCAGCACGCGGGGGCCCGCTGCGGCCACGTCTTCCACCATCACGTCGAAGTGCATCTGCTGCGGCCGGGCCGGGTTCGGCCAGTCCGGCGGCTGGTGGCCGGGCGCGAGCTGGAAGGCGAGGCCTGATGTCGTGTCGTTCTCCGCGACCACGACGAAGTCGTCGCTGCGGTAGGTGATCGGCTGGCCGAGCAGTTCGGAGTAGAAGGTGGCGAGCGCCAGCGGGTCCGAACAGTCCAGGATGAGGTGGTGTAGCCGTCCGATCATGCTGGCCATGGTGCCAGCCGTGCTCATCCGGCCGCCTGGCGGGCGGCGCCTAGCCGCCGTCGGTTGCTACCGTCAGGCGCATGCGGATCGCCCACCTCAGTGACCCTCACCTGATGAGGGGGCCCCTGGCGGCACAGCCCGCCGCGAACCTCGCCGATGCGATCGGCCGCCTGCTGTCGATCGAGCCGAGGCCGGACTGCATCGTCATCACTGGCGACCTCGCCGACACCGGGCATCCGGACGAGTACGGCGCCCTGCGGACCATCCTGCGACGATGCCCGATACCGGTCCACCTCGCGGCGGGCAACCACGACGACCCCGCCGCGCTCATCGCCAAGTTCGGTGACACGCCGCACCTGGGCCACGGCGTGTCCGCGTCGTACGCGGTGGAGTACCCGCAGGCCACCCTGGTGGTCACCAACTCCTGGATCCACGACAGCCCGGCCGGCTACCTCGGCCCGGACCAGCTGGCCTGGATCGACCGGACCCTCGCCGCCCGGCCGGAGGTGCCCGCGTTCGTCTGCGTTCATCACCCGCCGCTGCCGATCGGGATCCCGTTCCTGGACGGCATGATCCTGACCGACGCGGCCGAATTCGCCGACGTCATCCGGCGGCACCCGCACGTCACCCGGGTGCTAGCCGGGCACGCACACCGCGACGTCTCCGCCCTGTTCGCCGGTACCTTGATGACGGTCGCGCCCAGCACCTACCGGCAGAGCGCGCTGCGCCTGCACGACGCCAAGCCCCCCGGTTATGTCGCCGAGCCGACCAGTTTCTTGCTGCACATACTCGACGGAGCTAGCTGCGTGACGCATTCCGTGGCGATAAGTCACGCCGCCGCCGTCAGCGCGTTCTGACGCCCGCGACGGTCACGCCGGTCGTAGCCGCCACGGCGCCGGCGAATCAGCTAGCCGCGCGAGGCGGCAACTCAATATCGGCGCCCGGGCGAGCACGCTGGCCCTGAGCTCCTGAACGTCCTGAACGCTCGCCTAGAACTCCTGGCCGCCGACGTCGGCTTGGCCGTTGGCCACCAGCCAGGCCAGCGCCTCGTGCAGGGCGTCCAGCGAGCTGTACCGCGGCGCGTACCCAAGCACCGCCCTGGCCCGGTCGATGCTCGCGGTGATGCTGCGGCCGGTGTGCTGGCGGGTGGTCTCGGCATGCTCGGGACCGACCTGGCGCTCGAACTCCGCCCAGTCGGTGAACTCGAGCACCGGTTCGCGGCCGAACCACCCCGCGACCCCCGCCGCCAGGCCGCGTAGCGTCATCGCCTGCTCGGCGACCACGTGGAAGCTGGCCCCTATCGCGGCCGGCCGGGACATCGCCCGCTCGAAGGCCTGCGCCACGTCGTCCGCGTGCACGTGATGCAGCACGCCCAGCCCGTGATCGGGCAGCGCGAGCGGCCGGCCCGTGGCCAGCTGGGTCCAGATCGCTGGATCCAGGTTGCCGGCCGGCGTGATGACCGGCCAGCCAGGCCCGCTGATGTGACCGGGGTGCAGGACCACCGCGGGGACGCCGCCGGCCAGCGTCTCGCGGTACAGCAGGGCCTCGATCTCTGCCTTGCCGGTGCCGTACTCGCCGTAGGCCGTCCGCGGCTCGTCCTCGGTGACCGGCACCCTCAGCGCGGGACCGTGCACCCAGATGGTTCCGCAGTGGATCAGCAGTGGCCGGGACGAGCGTAGCGCGTCGGCGAGCTGCCGCGCCGAGGCGGCGGTGAAGCAGATCAGGTCGATGACCACATCCGGTCGCAGCGCCGCGATCCGGGCGCCGAACGTTCCCTCCCTATCCTCCTCGTCACGGTCGGCCGCGACCCTGGTGACCGAACCCCACTGCGGGCTCGCCTGGTACGGATCCCGCGTACCGCGGCTCATGACGATCACCTCGTGGCCGCCGCGCACCAGCCGTGGCACCAGGTATGTGCCGATGTGCCCGGTGGCTCCGATGACAACGACGCGACTCATCCAGCGATCCCTCCGGCCAAGGCGTTAGTCCCGCCATCCTCCCAGGGGTACCGATCGGCGCCGGCCTCCGGTCCGCCCTCCTCGGGTCGGCCGCTTCCGGTCGGCGCGCCCCCGTCGGCCGAGCTCCCCGGCTGGGCCCCGCATGGACGCTCCCCATCAGCCTTGGTCCAGCCCTCTCAGCATTCCGCCAGGTCACATCATTCACTATAGTATCTTAATTCGAATATCTCTGCTTTCTAGACAAATATGATGGCGCACTGGTGTTGCATTCGCTATCATGTTCTATAGATGATCGAAGGTCAAGTTCAAGATCACTATTCCGAACGGGTGGTGGTGCATGCACTCGGGACCGGTTCCCGCGGACCCCGGACGGGACGAGGATCCCGCCCGGCGTGCGCCTGGGCCGGCCGAGGACGAGGCGGTGCCTTGGGAGCCGGTGGTGACCCGCCCGGATCCGATGTCCGAAGAGGATCAGCAGGCCCTGCTGGACGCTGTCACTGACGACGGCGAGCCGTGGTGGCTGCAGGAGGGCGACCCGGACCCGGATGACCCTCCGCTGCCGCCGGAGGATTATGACCTGCGGGAGATCGCCGCGGAGGGCCGGCGGGTGGCTGAGGATCAGGCCCGGGTGGCGGCGAGCGCGGCCCGGCTGGGGACCACGGGGGCGCTG
>JBAUAY010000138.1:0-4306 GCA_049676235.1 Streptosporangiaceae bacterium | reverse complement strand
GATCAGCCCGGCGCCGGCGCCCAGGCAGACCAGCCCGCTCGCGCGCATCCGCCGTGACGGCGTGGGCTGCGCGTCGGCCAGCGCGAGATAGCCGGCGATCTCCGCCGGGCTGTAGGGGGCCTTGGCCCGCTCCCGGGGCAGCGGCGTATCCGCCGGGGCCAGCTGCGGTACGACCCGGCGGGCGAGGAACCGCAGGTTGGCGCGCAGCGTGCGGCGCGCTACCCCGGACAGGCCCGGCGCGCAGCGCGCGAACCGCTCGATCACCGACGGGTGCAGCAGCACCTCCGGTGCCGGGTCCAGGCCGAGCGGGATCGCGTAGCCGGCGAGCCTGGCGGCCGCCCACAGCAGGTTCTTCGCCCGCTCCCGGCCGCCCGGGCACGCGGCCGGCACCACCTGCCGGGCGAACGCCGCGGCCTGCGGTGACACCGACGACGGCCGCCACCGCGCGATATAGCCGGCGATCAGGTCGGCGTCTTCAGGCGGCGGCGCCGGAGAGGATGGCCGTGTCACACTGTAGATATACAGTAGGACATGACCGGGACAAAGGATCTATGCCACCCTGAGACCGTGCGTGTCGCCGCCAGCCACCAGGCCGAGGCCAGCAAGATCGCCGCCGAGCTCGCCGCCATCGCCAGCTCCGGCATGGTGCTGCCCGGCTCGATCACCGAACGGCGCACCCGCTGCGGCCGCCGCAACTGCGGCTGCCACGCCGACCCGCCCCGCCTGCACGGCCCGTATGTGCAGTGGACCCGCAAGATCGCCGCGAAAACGATCTGCCGCTGGCTCAGCACCGACCAGCACCGCGACTACCAGCCCTGGATCGACAACGACCGCCGCCTGCACGAACTGGTCACCCGGCTCGAAGCCCTCGGCGCCGCCGCCTTCGAAGCCGACCCCCGCTGGGAACGCTAGCCAGCCAAGACAAACGTGGGCAGCGCCCGCTTAACCTGTGGACAGTCCCCCAGCCACAGCTCATCGAACCAGGTCAGTCCCAAACGTGAAGACCACGCTAGCCTGGCTCGGTCGTAGCCGGGCTGGTCCTCCTCATGTCGTTCGCCGGATTCGCCTCTCCCCTGGTCGTGCTCATCACCTTCGCCGCGTCCCTCTGCTGCGCGGTCAGCGTCGCGGAGTTCGCTCGACGGGTGCGCGCATGCCGCAGGTCGTACGGTCACCGGGCGAGCGGCGAGGCTTGCTTCGGCCGCGGTGAGTACCGCCTGGCGCGCTTTGATCCAGGCGCGCCGGTAAGTGATCGTGGGTAGCTCCCCGCGCACGCCGCCGAACAGGCGGCCGTCGGGCGTTGTGCCGAACTTCGTGAGATGATCCCGGAGCAGCTTGGTCAACTCGGGATGGACCGCGGGTCAGCAGCTTGCAGGCGATCACAATGGTGTCGATCTCCTTCTGGCGCTTTTCGCGAGGGCCGCGTAGCTGGCGGCGAACTGCCGGGACCGCTTGGCGGTCCCCGCAGCCACTTTCGCGGCCCACCGCAGCCAGGCGAGCTTCCTTGCCGCCGGGGCGCTGCAGACCCAAGGTCTTATCCGGTGAGGAGAAGAAGCTAAGAGTTCTCAGTCCGATCCAGCTGGCAAGAAGAAAACCCGACCAGGGGTGACCGGGCTTCGCGCGCAGCGGAGAGGGTGTCACATGTCCCGCCAGATCACCCGGATTCGCCGGAGTTCGGCAGCGGCGAGGGCGATGATTCCCCGGGAACGCCGTCGTTGGCGGCAGCGTCGAGGCTGTCGCAGGCGTGCAGACTGGCGGCCCAGCGATCATGGCGGGACGCGGCGAAGACGGCGAAGCGGCCACGCCTGGTCAGGGCAACACCCCAGTAAGCGCCCGCATCGTAGCCGCGCCGGCCGGCCCGGGTTTCGTCCCGGTCCGGTTCCACCAGCCAGCGGCCGGTGAACCCGACGGTGAGACGGGGCTCCCCGATGTCGACGGTGATCTCTCCATGTCGCGGTTCACTTTACGTATGTACTTGCGGGCGGCCTCGATCGGCGGCGAGCCGGGTCCCAGCCCGATCAATTCGCTGCCGATGAAGTAGCCGGGCGGGGGGACGCCATACTCGTCGCCGTCCTCGTACTCGAGCACCCAGCCCACGATCGCGGCCAGGACCAGGATCGCCAAGCCTGTCCAGAGCAGTACCTGCCCCAAACAGCGCATTTCTCAGCCCCTCATGGAGCCGTGTTCCTCTAACTCTGCCCGACGTCCGTCCCTGTGCTTTCGGGCGTCGCGGGAGGTCGCGTCACGCCGTCCGGCATCTCTTGCACTCCCTCGGCTATGTAGACCGCCTGCGAGAAGCCATTCAGGGCTTCCCGGCAGCGCGCCAGCATGGCCGCCGCCTGCTGCCCGCGCTTGTCGGGGAAGAAATCCCTGGCCTGGATCTTGGCCAGCCAGCGCGTCAGCTTCTCCAGGTCCTGCTCGTTCTCCTCCATCTCGGCGAACGTGTACTTCTCCGCCCTGGATTCCTTACCGACCTCCTCGAGAAAGGCGGTGGAGCGCTCGGCGAACTCGTCATACTCCCGGGCCCGGTCGGACCGGAAACTCCGCACGATCGCTTGGTTCATCTCCGCAGGCGATCCCGGGACGTTCAAAACGAATCCCGTCCCGCCCTGCCTGCCGATAGTTTCCCGCAACTGCCCCAAGAAATCCGCGTGCGGCGCCGAATCGGGCAGTACCCAGGCGCTATTCACAATCGTGGTCGCGCCGATTGCCCGCAGTCGGCGCCAGAGCGCCACCCGTGCGCTGGACGGCGTGCTGGGAAGCTGGGCCAAGAGCAGCAGCCAGCCGGATGGGGAGTTATCTGCGCCCATAAAGGATGCAACACCTGTTTCATGCCAAGGACGTCGCCGCGTCCAGAAACACACATTACAAGCAGCAGCTCATGGCGCCAATCCCTGGCAGGCGGCGCCTTGGCTGATGGCTTCTCCGGCCTCCGGGCATGTGGCCCCGGTGAAGCCAGAGAGTCCGGATGGGGAACCCCCACCCCGCTGAGCAACTAGAGGAGTAACGACGACAGCCAGCATCAGCGGACGCTAGCGGACGTCCACGAATGGTGCGAGGCAGGTCAGACAGAGTAGGCCTCCGGCTCAGCGCAGAGCGCCTCACCGTCGGCTCCAAGCTGACTCTATAGCAGGTACAAGTACGGCTCTACGGTGGCCGCCGGTTGGTTCGGCCGCACGCGTGGCCAGGCCCTTCTCAGCCGGTATCCCCCGGCACGGGATCGGCGAAGTCGTAGGAGATCTGCGTCTTATAGCGCTTGGTAGCTGAGGATGCGGTTTCGGTTGCGTCCGATGGCCTGGAGGGTGCGGGTGATCTCGGTTACCCGGCGATATAGAGCAGGCTGATGGCAAGGTGCAGCGTGGCCATGACCTGCGGGCCGTTTCCGGCGTAGCCGGTGCTCGCGTCCTCGGCCCGGGCGGTGTCGCAGCCAGTGCACGGATCCGGTGCCCCGCTGGCCGCGGGCGATCTTCGCGAGGTCGGCGGCGCTGGCGCGTTCTTCGGGCAGGCTGGTGACGGCGTGTCCCGATTTCCTTGCTGGTCAGCGTGCCGTCGAGGGCATCACCGCCGATGGCATGGACCAGGGTGCGGATCCGTGTCTGGCCGGCGCGATGATCCGCCGCCGCAGCGGGTGCGGCCTGCCGCCCAGCCTGGCCAGGACCTCATGCGGCAGGTCAGCGGCCTGGTCGCCGATCTCCCCGACGCTCCGGTGGCGAAAATCCGGGGCCGCCTTCGCCATGCCTGGCGCTATCACGGCGGCATAACGTGGCCCGATCCCGGTCTCGCAACGCAAATGGCTGCGGCGTGCGGGAAGCCTATCACGGCATGATCTCGATCTCGAATGCCGCCCTGATGACCTGCGACGTAAGGACTTGGCAAGGAATTTCAGGTGTGCGCAGGAACGCATCCGCTGGAAAGCTTAACGAACTCTTACATGGCGCGGATCTTCAGAATTCGCTGAACTCGCCCGGGTCTACGGTCTACGGTAATGCACCGGGAGCCTGACCCGGGGACATCTATGGAGGTGGCTTGAATGCGCAACGGGCATCGGTCCGCATGGCGACGCCGCGTGACCAGGAGCCGGACGGCGCGTATCGCCATACCCCTCGCCATCCCGATGGCGCTGGCCCTGACTCTGGGGATCGTTCTCGCGGTCTCGGGGCACGGCATCTCGACGATCAGCCAGTCAGCGCTCGGTTCCTGTGACGCGCCGGCCGCGAGCCCTGCCGCGGACGTCGCCACGGCCTCGGCCACCGACCCGGCCACGGCCACCAACCCGGCCACCGACCCGGCCACGGCCACCAACCCGGCC
>JBAUAY010000137.1:0-2068 GCA_049676235.1 Streptosporangiaceae bacterium | reverse complement strand
GCCCGCTGGTTCGCGGTGGCCGTGGTCGGGCTCAACGCCATCGACATGATGTTCTTCATCCCGGCCTACCCGTTCTGGGCGCTGGTCATCATCGCCGTGGACGTGGTCGCGCTCTACGCCCTGTGCGCCTACGGCAGCCGCGAGAACCTAGCCGTCTGACCCGCGCCAGCGGGCGAGTGGCCGCGGGCCGCTCCCCTGGCGACCCTGCTCAGGATTTCACCCGTTCTGAGCCGATCTCTAATGGCCAGCGACCATAAGGCAGCTGGCCGGGACGGAGCCGGGAGGTCCCGATGACGACAGAAGTGGCCGAGCAGGTGCCGGCCTGCGCCCGGCGGCCGGCAGTTTCCGCCAGCGTTCCGATCCTGGCGTCTAAGATCACCGCGCCCAGTGTGCCGGACTGGGCGCTACCGCGACCGCGGATCACCACGCTGATCACCCAGGGCACGCGGCGGCGCCCGCTGACTGTTCTCACCGCCCCAGCGGGCGCGGGGAAAACGATGGCCCTGGCGCTGTGGGCGGCGGCCGACCCCGGGACCGTTGCCTGGGTCGGCCTGGATGAGTTCGACAACCGGCCAGGGATCTTCTGGGCCAATGTCGTCGCGGCGCTGCGCCGAGCCGGCTTGGCCATGCCGACAGCGTTGCCCGCCGCGCGGGGGCGGGACGCCGACCACGTCTTCTTGCTGTGGCTCGCGGCGGCGCTCGCGGCTCAGGACCCGCCGGTGACGCTGATCCTGGATGACCTGCATCTGCTGACCGACCTCACGGTGCTGGAGGGGCTTGACTACCTGCTGCGGAACGTGGGGGCTGGCCTGCGCCTGGTGGTTTCCGCGCGGATGGAGACGCTGCCGCTGCACCGCTACAGACTGGCCGGCGAACTGACCGAGATCGGGGCCAGCGACCTCGCTTTCACCGTCGCCGAAGCCGGCCTGCTCCTAGCCCGGCACGGCAGTACGCTTTCGGCGGACTCGCTGGTGCGCCTCACCCGGCAAACAGAGGGCTGGGCGGCCGGCCTGCGCATGGCCGCGATCTCCATGGGCACTCATCCCGACCCTGACCGGTTCGTCAACGAACTGATCACCGAGGACAGCGCCCTGACCGGCTACCTGGTGGAGGAGGTCCTCAACACCCAGCCGCCTGAGATCCGGGACGTCCTGCTGAGTACGAGCATCCTGGAGCACCTCAGCGCCCAGGCCGCCGGCGAACTGGCCGGCAACGAGCGGGCCGGGAGGATCTTGTCGGCCTTGGCGCATGCGAACGCGTTTGTCCAGCCGATCGGGTCCGGGTGGTACCGGTACCACACGTTGTTCGCGGAGGTGCTGCGGCTGACGCTCAAGCGCGAGCATCCGGACCGGATGGCCCCGCTGCACCGGCGAGCGGCCCGGTGGTACGAGCGGAACGGCCAGCTCACCGACGCGGTGCGGCACGCCGCCCAGGCCGGGGACTGGCCGCTCGCCGCCAGTATCGTCATCGACGCGCTGGCGATCGGTGAGATCATCCAGACGCGGGACGGCCCGTGCCTGGCCAGCGAGTTCGCGGGCATGCCGCACGGACGGTCCTGGAGCGGACCTGCGCCGTACCTCGTGTCCGCCGCGGTCGACTTGTCCGCTGGCCGGCCTGCATCGTCCGCCGCCGCCCTGGATGCCGCCGAAGCCATCCTGGAGCGTCTTCCCGCTGATCAGGAGACCGCGAGCCGGCTGGCAGGCGCCATAATCCGCCTCACCGCCGCCTTTCGCAGTGGGGATCTGACCACGGCGGCGGCGGCCGCTGTCCGCGCCGAGGCGCTGGCCAGCCGGGTCCCGGCCGACAAGCTCGCCCGGCATCCTGACATCAGGGCTCGCGTACTGTCCGGTCGCGGAGCTGTCGAGCTGTGGTCCGGTCATCTCGACGAGGCGGCCCGTGTCCTGCAGGCGGGGGTGGCCGCCGAGACCGCCTCCGGCAGGCCGGGCGAATCAGCGGACTGCCTGGGGCATCTGGCGCTGGCCGAGGCTTTGCGCGGTCGACTGGGCCGCGCGGCAACCGTGGCCGCTCAGGCGACTGCGGCCGCTCAGGCGACCGCGGCCCGCACGGC
>JBAUAY010000136.1:0-3615 GCA_049676235.1 Streptosporangiaceae bacterium | reverse complement strand
GGTACCTCCTGGCCCGGCTGCCCGGCTCCGCTCTCGGGCAGCGCATGGCCGGGCGCGCCCTCGGCTGCCTGCGCCTGGCCCGGGGCATCAGCGGCACGCACCTGGTCGCCAGCCCGCCAGCCAAATGCGATGCCGCTATGCGACGGGACGGGATAACACCTGGCCAGGGCGCGGGACGAGCACAGCCGGCCAGCCAGGCTCACCTCATGCTCGAGGTGATAGCGCGGACGCCGCTTGACACCTGGACGGGTGCGTTCGGCCGGTCGGCCGAGCAGATCCTCGCCGTGCCTGCGGGCGGCTGGGCACCGGTGCTGTTCGCCGGCTGGTCGCGGGCGGCGATGGCCCAACGCGACCAGGAGTGGATGGCCGCCCTGATCAACTGGGCCATCGCAGGCGGGCTGCCCGGCCACCCCTCCGGGGCCGAGATGCTGCGCCAGCTGGTCCGGCGAGTCGATCCGGCGATCGGCGTGCCGGAGACCACCGCCGGCCAGGGCGCCGGACGGCCGCCCGCCGTGCGTGACGCGCTCACGGTGCTGCGCTTCCGTTACGACATGCTGAAGGAGCTGGACTATGACCACAGCGCTGGCTGAGCCGCAGGATACGGTCCTGCGGCTGCACGCGGAGCAGGAGTACCAGGCCGAACTGGCCGCGCTGGCCGCCGCCGACGGCCGGCCGCGGCCCCCGGGCTGGCGGCTGTCCCCCTGGGCGGTGACCACCTACCTGCTGGGCGGCACGGCCGCGGATGGCAGCGCGATCACGCCGAAGTACGTGGGTTCCCGTCGCCTCATCGAGGTGGCGGTGGCCACGCTGGCCACCGACCGGGCGCTGCTGCTGCTCGGCGTGCCGGGAACGGCGAAGACCTGGCTGTCTGAGCACCTGGCTGCAGCCGTCTCCGGCGACTCCACGCTGATGGTGCAGGGCACCGCGGGCACCGCCGAGGAGGCGGTCAGGTACGGCTGGAACTACGCGCGACTTATCGCCGAGGGTCCGTCCAGGGACGCGCTGGTGCCGAGCCCGGTGATGCGGGCGATGGCGGCCGGCCAGATCGCCCGGGTCGAGGAGCTGACCCGGATGCCGTCGGACGTGCAGGACGCGCTGATCACTGTGTTGTCCGAGAAGACGCTGCCGATCCCGGAGCTCGGCAGCGAACTGCAGGCGATCCGGGGCTTCAACGTCATCGCCACCGCCAACGACCGGGACCGCGGCGTGAACGAGCTGTCCAGCGCGCTGCGCAGGCGGTTCAACACCGTGGTGCTGCCGGTGCCCGCCTCGGCCGAGCAGGAGGTGGACATCGTCACCCGCCGGGTGGCCCAGCTCGGCCGCTCGATCGGCCTGCCGGACATGCCACACGGCGCGGATGAGATCAGGCGGGTGGTGACGGTCTTCCGCGAGCTGCGGCAGGGGGTGACCGAGGACGGCCGGGCCAAGGTGAAGTCGCCGAGCGGGACGCTGTCCACCGCCGAGGCGATCTCCGTGGTCACCAGCGGCCTGGCCCTGGCCGCGCACTTCGGCGACGGCGTGCTGCGCCCCGCCGACATAGCCGGCGGGATCACCGGCGCCGTCGTACAGGACCCGGTCTCTGACCGCGTGGTATGGCAGGAATACCTGGAGACGGTCGTGCGGGAGCGCGATGACTGGAGCGACTTTTACCGCGCCTGCCGCGACGCTGCGGGATGAACGGCCCGGATGAGTAGCACCGCGGCCGGGCCGGGGCACGCACCACGGCCCGTTCGGCATAGGGATCTTCCTGCCACCCTCTACGGGATCCGGCATCACGGGCCGGGGTCGGCGCGGTCAGTGCGGGCGGCCCTGGCGGAGCAGCGCCCGGACGTGGTGCTGATCGAGGGGCCGCCCGAAGCGGACGGGCTGGTCGCGCTGGCGGCGGATGAACAAATGCGGCCGCCCGTGGCGCTGCTCGGGTACGTGCCCGGCCAGCCAAAGCAGGCGGTGTTCTGGCCGTTCGCGGTGTTCTCGCCGGAATGGCAGGCGCTCGGGTACGCGCTGGACGCGGGCGTCCCGGTCCGGTTCTGCGACTTGCCGGCCGCCCACCAGCTCGCGATGGCCGACCGGGACACACCACAGGCGCGCACCGATCCCGTCGGCGAACTGGCCACCGCGGCCGGGTACGACGACCCGGAGCGATGGTGGGAGGACGTGGTCGAACACGTCCCCGGCCCGGCTGTCTTCGATGCCCTGGCCGAAGCCATCGGGATCCTCCGGGCCGACGCCGAAGAACCCGACTCGCGCGACGCGATCCGC
This sequence comes from Streptosporangiaceae bacterium, assembly GCA_049676235.1. Classification (GTDB taxonomy): domain Bacteria; phylum Actinomycetota; class Actinomycetes; order Streptosporangiales; family Streptosporangiaceae; genus Palsa-504. Next base: position 1,356 of record JBAUAY010000136.1, on the reverse strand, counting down.
GAGGCGCACATGCGGAAGGTGCTGCGCCGGACGGTCAGGGACGGCTTCAAGCGGATCGCGGTGGTCTGCGGTGCCTGGCACGTACCGGCGCTCCGCGACCTGCCGCCCGCGGCCGCCGATGACCGGCTGCTGCGCGGCCTGCCGAAGGTGAGGGCCACCTTGACCTGGGTGCCCTGGACCTACGGGCGGCTGTCCTACACCTCGGGCTACGGGGCCGGCATCCGCTCCCCCGGCTGGTACGACCACCTGTTCTACTCCCCTGGCCAGCCGATCGAGCGGTGGCTGGCCAAGGCCGCCGCCGTCCTGCGGGACGAGGGCATCCCGGCGTCGTCGGCGCACGTGATCGAATCCGTACGGCTGGCCGAGGCGCTCGCGGCGCTGCGCGGACGGCCGCTGGCCGGCCTGGAAGAGGTCACCGAGGCCGCCCGGTCGGTGCTCTGCGAGGGCAGCGACCTGCTCACTGCGCTCATCCAGCGGCAGCTCGTCGTCGGCGAGCGGCTCGGCACGGTGCCGCCCGCCACCCCCATGGTGCCGCTCCAACGGGACCTGCAGGACCAGCAGCGTCATCTGCGGCTAAGGCCCGAGGCAGCGCCCCGGGATTATGACCTGGACCTGCGCAAGCCGAACGACCTGGCCCGCAGCCGCCTGCTGTACCGGCTCGCCCTGCTCGAGGTGACCTGGGGTACGCCGCGGCAGAGCCTGATCAGGAACATCGGGACGTTCCGTGAGAGCTGGCAGCTGACCTGGCGGCCCGAACTTGACCTGGCCCTGATCGAGGCGAGCATGTGGGGCAGCACCGTCGCGGCCGCCGCCGAGCAGCGGGCCCGGGCCATCGCCGCGGGCGCGACCGCCCTCGATGAGCTGACGGCGCTGACCGAGCGCTGCCTGCTCGCCGATCTCGGCGATGCCCTGCCGGCCGTGCTCACGGCCGTCAGGGACCGCGCTGCGCTGGAGGGCGACGTGACCCACCTGATGGCGGCGCTGCCGGCCCTGGTCCGCGCGGCCAGGTACGGCGACGTGCGCGGCACCGACCCGGCCCGGCTGGGTGAGGTCGCCATCGAGATGATCACCCGGATCTGCGCCGGCCTGCCGGTCGCCGTGACGTCCCTGGACGAGACGGCCGAACGGGTCATGCGGGAGCGCATCGACGCGGTGAATTCGGCCACCGCGCTGCTCGCTGACGGCGGCAGCCGCGACCGCTGGCTGGACACGCTGGCCGTGCTGGCCCGGGGGGACAACCCCCCCAGACCCCCCCGCGTGGGCATAGCCCCCAGGTGCCCCCCGTTGATCTCCGGTCGGCTGACCCGGCTGCTGCTCGACGCCGGGCGTCTCGCGGCGGGCGAGGCGGCATCGCGG
>JBAUAY010000135.1:0-5659 GCA_049676235.1 Streptosporangiaceae bacterium | reverse complement strand
CCTCCGGCCGCCGCGGGCTGGGCCGAGGGGTTCCTGGCCGGCAGCGGCCTGCTGCTCGTCCACGACGACAAGCTGCTCGCGCTGGTGGACGGCTGGCTGGCCGGGCTGAGCGCGGACGCCTTCGCCGCCGTGCTGCCGGCGCTGCGGCGTACGTTCGGCGGGTTCGCGGCACCGGAACGGCGGACGATCGGGCAGCAGGCCGCCCGGCTCGACGGTAGCGGCCGACGGCCTGCCGTCGCCGCGTCAGCCGGTGACGATCTCGACGAGGAGCGGGCGGCGCTGGCGGCCAGGGCCGTGGCTCTGATTCTCGGGTGGCCCGTCGCGTCCCGGGTGGTGGTGTCATGACCGCCGGTCACGACGAGCGGATGCGGCGGTGGCGGCTGGTGCTCGGCGAGGCGGCGGGTATCCAGATGCCGCTGGGCGGCGCCGACGCGCGCATCGACGCGGCCCTGGGTGCGCTCTATGACTTCGACGAGAGCACCCGTCCCAACGCCACGCAGCGGCAGGCCGGGTTCGGCGCGTCCGCTCCTCGCGTCGCCCGCTGGCTCGGCGACATCCGCGCGTTCTTCCCGGTCAGCGTGGTTCAGGTCATGCAGAAGGACGCTATCGAGCGGCTCGGCCTGACCCGGCTGCTGCTCGAGCCCGAGATGCTGGATGCGGTCGAGCCGGACGTGCACCTGGTCGGCACGCTGCTCTCGCTGAGCCGGGTGATACCCGAGCAGGCGCGGGAGTCGGCCCGCGCGGTGGTGCGCACCGTGACCAGGGACCTGGAGCGCCGGCTGGCGCCGCGGACTCGTTCGGCGGTGGCAGGGGCACTGAACCGGGCCAGCCGGACGAGCAGGCCCCGGCGGCCAGCCGACATCGACTGGGACCGGACGATCCGCGCCAACCTGCGGAACTACCTGCCGCAGCACCGGACGATCGTGCCCGAGCGGCTCATCGGCTACGCCAGGAAGCAGCAGGCGGTAGCGCGCGACGTCATCCTCTGCCTAGACCAGAGCGGCTCGATGGCATCCTCGGTGGTGTACGCGGGAGTGTTCGGCGCGGTGCTGGCGTCGGTCCGGTCGCTGCGTACCTCGGTGGTGGCCTTCGACACCTCGGTCGCGGACCTGACCGGCCAGCTCAGCGACCCGGTCGACGTGCTGTTCGGCACCCAGTTGGGTGGCGGTACCGACATCAACCAGGCCGTCGCCTACTGCCAGCAGCTGATCACCCGCCCGGCCAGCACGATCTTCATCTTGATCAGCGACCTGTTCGAGGGCGGCGACCGGGACGAGATGCTGCGCCGGATCGCGGACATGACCGCCGCGGGCACGCAGGTTATCGCCCTGCTCGCGCTGTCCGACGACGGGGCACCGGGCTATGACCACGAGAACGCGGCCGCCCTGGCCGGGCTCGGGGTCACCGCCGTCGCCTGCACCCCCGATGCCTTCGGTGACTTGATGGCCGCCGCCATCGAGCGCCGCGACATCGCCGCCTGGGCCCAGCGCCACCTGGGCGCGCCTAGTTTGTCCGAATTCACTCCCTTTTGAGCGGGCCGCGGAAACCCATGAGTGTGGCGCTTTACTGACTGCCGCGTGGGTGACCGCGGGCGCGCGGCGAGGGATACTGAGACCATGGCCGGACCACGCCATCGCCACAGGCGTGCCGAGGAACGAGTGGTCGCCGCTACCGCTGATGCGTACCGGGACCTTGAGTTGGCTGCCCTGGCCGCGGTGGCTGAGGCGGTGCTGGCGGACCTGCGCAGCACAGTCTTGGCCATCCGAGCCCTGGTCGGCCCGGTCGGCGCGGACCTGTACGGCGCGAACCTGGCCCACGCGGACCTGGCCCGCGCGGACCTCCCCGGCGCGGACCTGACCCGCGCCATCCTGTTGGGCGCGGACCTGGCCGGCGCGGACCTGACCCGCGCCATCCTGGTCGGCGCGGACCTGCAAGGCACGGACCTGACCCGCGCGAACCTGGTACGCGCGAACCTGTACGGCGCGACCCTGGTACGCGCGAACCTGTACGACGCCAACCTGACCAACGCGGACCTGCGCGGCGCCATCCTGACCCGCGCGATCCTGACCGGCGCGGACCTGCACCACGCCATCTTGACCCGCGCGGACCTGTACGGCGCGGACCTGGTCGGGGCGGACCTGACCCATGCGGACCTGCGCGAAGCGAACCTGCACGACGCGGCCCTGGCCCAAGTGCTCTGGTCAAGTGGGACGTTGTGGCCGGAGGTTAAGGCGCCTCTGATGCGGGACCGATCGGAGGAACTGCGGCCAGGGGTATGGCGAGTTTTCGGGTCAGGCCATGCCGACGCGGAGACGGAAGACCCGCTGGTGTCAGTCCTATATCGGAGTTAGAGCTGGATCGTCGCTTCGATGGCGAGTGGCGGGCTCGGCGATTTATTTCGGATTTCGAACCCTGGGGCCTCCATGGCACTACCTCGACGGTCCGCGACATGGACCAGGTCCGCCGGGCGACGATGCCTTGACATGACTGATTTCACATGTCTAGCATTGTGATATCAGTTTAGATAAGGCGGTGAGCCGGATGAGAGCGAAGCTGGCTGGGCGTGCGCGTCCCGGAGTGCGGCAGTTTGTCCCAGTGACCGTGCTCGTCTCGATAACTATGCTGGCCGCGGCGTGCGGCGGCGGCAGCGCGGCGCCGGCTAGTACGGCCTTCCCGGGCGCGGCGGCGCCGGCCGGATCGTGGCCGTACCCGAATGGCGACATCGCCAACACCAGGGACGCGCCGGACTCGGCGATCTCGGCGGCGAGCGTGTCCGGCATGCGGGAAGCCTGGGCGTTCAAGCTGGCGGGCACGGCCGCGGCCGGCGTCTCGGGGATTGGCTCGCTGACCGCGCCGCCGGTCGTGCAGGACGGCGTCGTGTACTTGCAGGACGAGGACGCCAACGTGTACGCAGTGGCACTCGCCACGGGCAAGCTGAAGTGGGAGTACCAGGTAAACATCCCGGAGAAGAGCGGGCCCGGGCCGGACGGGGTGGCGGTTGCGGACGGCACGGTATACGGGGACTCGTCGACCTCGGTGTTCGCGCTCAACGCGGCGACGGGCAAGACGATCTGGGTGGACGGCAGCCTGCTGAACAGCAGCCAGGGGGCGTTCGAGATCCAGCCGCAGGTAGCGGCCGGGCGGGTCTACCTGGCCAGCGCCTACGGCTCGGGACCCGGCGGCGGGGTGCTCATGGCGCTGAACGCGTCATCCGGCCGTCTGCTCTGGAAGTTCAATACGGTCATCGGCCAGGGGGCGGGCGTGCAGGCTCTCGGTCTCGGTTCGGGCGGGGCCTGGGAGACGCCGCTCGTCGGGAGCGACGGCTCGGTGACGTTCGGCATCGGTAACCCCTACCAGAGCATCGGCCAGGCCATCGCCCATCCATCGCGGCAGCTCTACACCGACAGCGAGGTGAACCTGGACGCAGCGACCGGGAAGCTGCGCTGGTACTACCAGGCCGTGCCGGACGACTTCCAGGACCACGACCTGCAGGCGTCGCCCGTCTCGGCTGTTATCGGCGGGGTTCCCGTGATCATCACCGGCGGGAAGGTGGGATACGTTTACGCGCTGAACGCACGATCCGGCGCGCTGCTGTGGAAGACGCCGGTCGGCGCGCACAACGGGCACGACAACGACTCCCTGCTCGCGCTGTCGCACCAGATCACGATCAAGTTCCCGTACACGGTAGCGCCCGGATCGCTGGGCGGCATCCTGTCGAACATGGCGGTGGCGGGCGGCAGCGTCTACGTGGCCACCATCGATCTCCCGATCACCTACACCAGCATGAGCTCGGTCACCGGCAACAAGGCCGCCGGTCCCGAAACCGGGGAGGTGGAGGCGCTCAGCCTGGCCACCGGCAAGGTCGAGTGGGACACTAAGTTCTCTTCCCTGCCGCTCGGCGCGGCCACCGTCTCTAACGACCTGCTCTTCACCACGCTCTACAACGGTGTCCTGGTCGCCCTCAACCGCGGCACGGGCGCGATCGTCTACCGGCGCCAGCTGCCGACATCGGCGAACGCGCCGATCGCCGTTTTCGGCAACACGGTGCTAGTCCCGGCGGGCGGCCCCAAGACGTCGAGTTCGGGCGGGGGCGGCAACCCGCAGCTGGTTGCCTACACGGTCCCCTAAGTGCCACGACAGCCTCCCGCCGTCATGGGCAGCCGCGCTGGCCGAAGCGACGAGCAGGCGCAGTGGTTCACATCCGGCGCGGTTCTGACTGGATAATTACGGCACTGAGTGCCAAAATAGGCGCCAGGCAGTCCGGCAGTTCGGCAGTGCGAGGGAGACCGACCGATGGCAAGCACACGCGAGTGGTTCGAGACGGTCGAAGAGGCGCGTAGGAGAGCCAAGCGGCGCCTGCCGAAGTCGGTGTACATGGCGCTGGTGGCCGGAACCGAGAAGGGCGTCACGCTTCAGGACAACCTGATGGCTTTCAGCGAACTGCGGTTCACGCCGCCGCACATCGCGGACCTGCCGGCCACCCGGGACCTGGCCACCTCGGTGCTCGGGCAAGACATAGCGCTACCGGTGATCGCATCCCCGACCGGCGTGCAGGCCGTGCACCCCGAGGGCGAGGTGGGGGTGGCGCGCGGCACCGCCGAGGCCGGGACGGCGATGGGCCTCAGCTCATTCGGCAGCACTCCGGTAGAGACCGTGGCGGAAGTCAATCCGAAGCTGTTCTTCCAGACCTATTGGTCAGGCACCAGAGACCAGATCACCCAGCGGACCGAACGCGCGCGCCAGGCCGGCGCCAAGGCCTTGATCGTCACCCTGGACTGGTCGTTTTCCAACGGCAGGGACTGGGGCAGCCCGACGATACCGGAGAAGATAGACCTGCGGACGCTGCTGCGCCTCGCCCCTGAGGGCATCGGAAAGCCCGGTTACGTGCGCGATTGGCTGCGGCACGGCGGCCTGCCTGACCTTACCGTGCCCAACATGGCCGCCCCCGGCGAGCCGGCCCCCACGTTCTTCGGGGTGTACGGCGAGTGGATGCAGACCCCGCCGCCCGGCTGGGACGACATCGCGTGGCTGCGCGAGCAGTGGGGTGGCCCGTTCATGGTCAAGGGCGTCATGCGGCCCGACGACGCCCGCCGCGCCGTCGACGTCGGGGCTACCGCGATCTCGGTATCTAACCACGGCGGCAACAACCTGGACGGCACCCCCGCCTCCATCCGGGCGCTGCCCGGTATCGCCGACGCCGTGGGCGGGCAGATCGAGGTGCTGCTCGACGGCGGGATCCGGCGCGGCAGCGACGTGGTCAAGGCCCTGGCGCTCGGTGCCCGCGCCGTCATGATCGGCCGCGCATACCTGTGGGGGCTGGCCGCCAACGGCTCCGCGGGCGTGAAGAACGTCTTCGACGTGCTACGCGGCGGCATCGACTCCACGCTGCTCGCGCTCGGCCGGTCCTCCGTCCACGAGCTATCCCCCCACGACATCATCGTGCCCGCCGAGTTCAGCCGGGGCCTGCAGAAGTAAGCCCCGGCACGAGTAAGGCCTTGTGACGGCTGGCCAGGTCACGGCCCCGCAGCAGCGGCAGCAGGGGCCGAACGGTCCGGCGCTCGGCGCACCCCTGCCAGACCCCGAGGCTGTAGCCGACGTCGTCGAGCAGCCGGGCGGCCACGTAACGCGCCGGGTCGAGCGGGGGCCGGCGGTCCAGCCA
>JBAUAY010000134.1:0-6327 GCA_049676235.1 Streptosporangiaceae bacterium | reverse complement strand
GCCCGCTGGTTCGCGGTGGCCGTGGTCGGGCTCAACGCCATCGACATGATGTTCTTCATCCCGGCCTACCCGTTCTGGGCGCTGGTCATCATCGCCGTGGACGTGGTCGCGCTCTACGCCCTGTGCGTCTACGGCAGCCGCGAGAACCTAGCCGTCTGACCCGCGTACGCATACCGCCGCCTGGCCGGGCCTCTGAGGCCCGGCCAGGCAACCCCGCGTGGCGGAACCGCTGACCCCCGGCTACGCCGGCGAGGGAGGAACCGATGGAGTCCGTAGTCAAGACGGTCAACGGGAAGGTACGCGGTCTGGTGTCCGACGGGGTCGCCTCGTTCAAGGGCATCTCCTACGCGGCTCCGCCGTTCGGCCCGAACCGGATGCGCCCTCCGGCCCGTCCGCAGGACTGGGATGGCGTCCGGGACGTCCTGGCGTACGGACCGACGGTCCCCAAGCCGCCCTACCCGAAACCGTACGACGAGCTTCTGCCCGAGCCGGTGATAGCCGGCGACGATTGCCTGAACCTGAACGTCTGGACCCCGGATCCAGGCCAGGTCGGCCTCCCCGTCATGGTGTGGGTACACGGAGGCGCGTTCGTGAACGGCTCCGGGGCCGTCGCCGACTACGCCGGTGACCGCTTCGCGCGGGACGGCGTCGTCTGCGTGACGATCAACTACCGCCTCGGCTGCGACGGCTTCCTGTTCCTGGACGACACCAGCCCGAACCGCGGATTGCTGGACCAGATAGCGGCTCTGCGATGGGTGCAGGAGAACATCGCCGCCTTCGGCGGTGATCCGGGCAACGTCACGATATTCGGCGAGTCAGCCGGCGGGATGAGCGTAGCGACGCTGTTGTCGATGCCGGCGGCCGAGGGCTTGTTCCGCAAGGCGATCGCCCAGAGCGGAGCCGGGCACCACGTTCTGTCGGCCGACACGGCTCGCCTGGTGACGGCCGAGCTGGCCCGGCGGCTGGGCGTGGCGGCGACCCGGGAGGGTTTCGGGGCCGTCCCGGTAAACGGCCTTATCGCCGCGCAGAGACAGCTTTCTCAAGACATCGCCCTGAACCCGGACCCGGGCCGGTGGCGCGAGATCGCCGCCAACATGATGGCCTTCGGACCGGTGGTGGACGGGCAGCTCCTACCCGTTAGGCCCATCGACGGCATCGCCGGCGGGAACGGCCGTCATGTCGACCTCCTCGTCGGCACGAACCAGGATGAGCACCGCCTCTTCCTCGTGCCGACGGGCCTGGCGGATGCCGCGGACGACGCCACTGTGCAGATGGTCGGGGGCGCCCTCGGGCTCGATGCGTCGGGCCTGGCGATCTACCGGACGGGCGCACCGAGCGCCGGGGACACCCTGGCGGCCGTGCTTACCGACTGGTTCTTCAGGATCCCGGCCATCCGGCTGGCCGAGGCCCACCAGGGCGACTCCTACATGTACGAGTTCGCCTGGAAATCGCCGATGTTCGGTGGCCGGCTCGGCGCGTGTCACGGCCTGGAGATCGGCTTCGTGTTCGACACCCTGGACGCCGAGATGGGCGAGGCGATGTACGGCTCGTCGCCGCCGGCCGAGGTGGCGGCCGTCATGCACCGAGCCTGGATCGATTTCGCGCGGTCGGGCCGGCCCGGCTGGGCGGCCTACGACCTCGGTACCCGCGCCACCATGACCTTCGACCTGGACAGCAGGCTGGTCCACGACCCCCGGTCCGAGCAGCGCGCCCTCTGGGAGGGTGTCCGGTAGCTGCTGCGCTCGGTCACCGGCGAACCGGCTCGATGGAGCATCGTGCCGGTTATTACCGGCTCGATGGAGCATCGAGTCGGCTGACGGGACGGCAAGGCACGCCGATCGCACGGTCAAGCAACCGGGCGAACGTTACTGGATGCGGCACACTAGCTCGCCACCAGCGGCTCGTCCGCGGGCACCGGAACCTCCCCGGGCGACCCGGCTAGCACCCGCAGCGCGTCCGGCGGCAGGTAGCAATGCACCGGGGTGCCCTGCGTCAGCTCGGGCCGCTCGCCGTCGTTCTGCATCAGCGCCTGCAGCGAGATGCCCGCCGCCAGCCGCAGCATCACCTGGGTGGAGGCGCCGAGGAACACCACGCGCTCCACCATGGCCGGCACCCGGTTCTCCCCGGCCGAACCATGCGCCTCGATCCGCACCCGCTCCGGCCTGATCACCGCGTGCGCGGGGCCCGTCTCGGTCGCCTCGCACCGCTGCGAGGTCAGCGCCCAGTCGCCGAGCCGGAGCGCGCCAGCGGCGCCGGCGGCGACGACGTCGATCTCCATGAGGTTGGCGGCGCCGAGGAAGTCGGCCACGTAGGTGTCCGCGGGCTCTTCGTAGACCTGGCGCGGAGTGCCGATCTGCACGATCCGGCCCGCGTTCATCACGGCCAGCCGGTCGGACATGGTCAGCGCTTCCTCCTGGTCGTGGGTGACGTACAGGAAGGTGATGCCGACGCGTTCCTGCAGCGCCTTCAGTTCGACCTTGAGCGAGCGGCGCAGCTTCGCGTCGAGCGCGCCGAGCGGCTCGTCGAGCAGCAGCACGGCCGGGTTGAGGACGAGCGCGCGGGCCAGCGCGACCCGCTGCTGCTGGCCGCCGGACAGCTGACCCGGCCGCCGCTTCGCGAACGAGGTCATCTTGACCAGGTCGAGAGCCTCGTCCACGCGGCGTTTGACATCGGCCTTGGCGAGCTTGCGGTGCCGCAGGCCGAACGCCACGTTGTCGGACACGTTAAGGAACGGGAACAGCGCGTAGCTCTGGAACACCGTGTTGACGTTGCGTCGGTGCGGCGGCACGTCGGAGACATCGGCGCCGTCGAGCAAGATCTTGCCCGAGGTCGGCTGCTCGAAGCCCGCGATCAGCCGCAGGGTGGTGGTCTTGCCGCAGCCAGAAGGGCCGAGCAGGGAGAAGAACTCGCCGCTGGCCACGGTCAGGTCGATGTTGTCGACCGCGATCTCGCCGAACCTCTTGGTCAGCCCGGATAGCTCGATACTTCCTCCGGCCACGGCGCCACCTCCAGTTACCTGCCGCCTTTGCGCGCCCGCTTGAGTGCGGGTGCGAGCTTGGTGTCAAACCCTAGCTGCCCGGCCGCGAACCGCATCGCCAGTTCGTACGCGCGCCGCGGCGGCACCGCCGGGTCCTCGAGTGCGATCTGCACCGCCAGCCCGTCGAGCAGGCCGGACAGCGTGATCGTGAAGTCGTCCGCGTCCACGGCCGCGAACTCGCCGGCCTCCTGGCCGGCCAGCACGACGGAGCCGATGGTTTCCCGCCACCGCTCGTCGGACTTCTGCCGCACCGCGGCCACCCCCGGGCTCCGCGGTGACTGCGCCCAAAAGTCCAGCCACAGCAGCCAGTAACTGCGCGGTTCGGGATTGCCGGGCAGGCAGATCATGGCGATGAGCTCGGCCAGCCGCCCGGCCGCGGTCGGTATTTCCTCCATCCGCCGCACGTTCTCGGCGTACCAGGTGTCTTCGGAGTACCTGATCGCCTCGGTGAGCAGCTGATCGCGGGTCTTGAAATAGTAGATGACCAGCGCCGGGCTGGTGCCGGTGCGCTCGGCGACGTCGGCGATCCTGGTGTCGGCGTAGCCGCGCTCGACGATGACGTCCACTGCGGCCCGCAGCATCTGCTCGCGCCGCTCGCCGGGATCCCGCGAAGCCCCGGCATCCCGCGAAACCTTCGCCGCCCGGCCCGTGCCGCCCGCACGTTCCTTCATGTCCCGATCTCCGTCTCGTGCTTCCCGCTCCAGGCCGTTCCCTCGTCTCCAGCCTTGTGGGTAATCGTAGCAGCTTCTAGACTGAATGTTCAGTCAATCTTTCGGAGGGTCCGGTTCATGGCAACGAAGGCAACCAACTACGACGCGATCATCGTCGGCGGCGGGCACAACGGGCTGGTCGCTGCGGCGTACCTGGCCCGCTCGGGCGCCCGGACGCTGGTGCTCGAGGCGCGGCACAAGACCGGCGGCGCCGCGACCACCGAAGCCCCCTGGCCGGACGCCCCGGACTTCCGCGTCACCCGGCTGTCCTACGTGATGTCGCTGCTGCCGCCGACCATCATCCGCGACCTCCAGCTGGAAAAGCACGGCTACAAGATCTTCCCGATGGGCCCGTACTACCAGGCCTTCCCTGAAGGCGGGTCGATCAAGCTGTACGCGGACGACGCCAAGCGCAACTACGAAGAGATCTCCCGCTGGTCGAAGAAGGACGCCGACGCGATGCCGCGCTGGGACGCCTGGCTGGCCGGCCTGGCCGACGTGCTCGGCCCGCTGCTGCTCACCGTGCCGCCGAACCTCGGCTCGCGCAAGCCCCGCGACCTGGCCGAGACGCTGCGGCTGGCCTGGCGGCAACGCGGCCTTTCGGTGCGCACGATCGCCGACGTGACCCGGCTGATGACGATGTCGATCGCCGACCTGCTCGACGACTGGTTTGAGTCCCCGCAGGTCAAGGGCGCGCTGGCGGTCAACGGCGTGATCGGCACCTGGGCCGGGCCCTACGAGCCGGGCACCGCCTACGTGATGGCGCACCACTCCATCGGCGACGTCGGCGACGGTCACCTGGGTAACTGGGGCTTCCAGGAGGGCGGCATGGGCGCGGTCGCCGACGCGATCGCCAGCGCGGCCCGCGAGAACGGCGCCGAGATCCGCACCGGCGCCCCGGTAAACCAGCTCCTGCTCCAAGACGGCCGAGCCGCAGGGGTCATCCTCGACACCGGGCAGCAGATCACGGCCAAGGTCGTGATCACCTCGCTGCACCCGCGCACCGCGTTCCTGGACCACGTGGGCAGGCAGAACCTGCCGGACAGCTTTGTGGAGGACATCGAGCACTGGAAGACCCGCAGCGGCGTGGTCAAGATCAACCTGGCGCTGGCCGAACTACCCGACTTCACCGCCGATCCCGGCACCAACCTGGCCGAGCACCACACGGGCTCGGTGGAGATGGCGCCGACCATGCCGTACATCGAGCGTGCGTTTACCGAGGCTCGCGAGGGCAGGCCCGCCACCAGGCCGTTCAGCGACGGAGTCATCCCGACCGCCTTCGACAAGACGCTGTGCCCCGACGGCTACCACATCATGTCGCTGTTCACCCAGTGGGTCCCGTCCGACTGGAACGAACAGCCGCACGCCGAGGAGCTCCAGGCCTACGCCGACCGCATGATCGACTGCTACAACGAGGTGGCGCCGAACTTCAAGAGCTCGATCCTGCACACCGACATCGTGGGCCCGTATGAGATGGAGCACGACTACGGCCTGGTCGGCGGCAACATCTTCCACGGCGAGCTGTCCCTGGAGCAGCTGTTCCACATGCGCCCCGCGCCCGGTTTCGCCGACTACCGTACCCCGGTGCCCGGCCTGTACTACGCCAGCTCCGCCACCCATGGCGGCGGCGGGGTCTGCGGCATCCCGGGCATGCAGGCGGCCCAGGCCGCGATCGCCGACCGCCGCGCGGCCCTCCGCGGTCCCGTCCAGGCCGTTCGGCGCGCCCGCCAGCGGTGACCACCCCGTCGCAAACAGCAGTCAGCGCGGCCGCGACCGAAGGATCCCGACCAGCCGTCACCACGATGCTCGAGGCGCGCAGCGTGGCGCTGGTCGGGGCCAGCGCGCGTCCGGGCAGCCTCGGCGCGCGCATGATCGCGGAGGTCGCCAGGAGCCCGTCGCGTCCGCGCACCTACCTGGTCAACCCGCGCTACCCCGACATCGGCGGCACGCCCTGCCTGCCCAGCCTGGCCGAGCTGCCCGAACCGGTGGACCTAGTGCTGCTCGCCGTGCCTGACGCCGCCCTCGAGGCGCAGTTGGCGGCCGCGGCACGCACCCGGGCCCGTTCGGCCGTAATTTTCGGTTCTGCCTTTGACCTTCCTGGTACCTCCGGGCTGAGGAGCCGGCTGGCCGCGATCGCCGGCCAGGCGGGCATGGCGGTGTGCGGCGCGGGGTGCATGGGCTTCGTGAACGTCGCTCGCGGGCTGCGCGCCGTCGGCTATCTCGAGCCCGACCTGCACCCAGGGCCGGTCGCGCTTGTCACCCACTCGGGTTCGGTGTTCTCCGCGCTGCTGCGCGCGCGCCGTGGCTTCGGCTTCAGCCTGGCCGTCTCGTCCGGCCAGGAGCTGGTCACCACCGCCGCGGCCTACGCCAGGTACGCGCTGAGCCTGCCGGAGACCCGGGTGCTGGCGCTGGTCCTCGAGGCGATCAGGGACGCGACGGACCTGCGCGCGGTCCTGGCCGAAGCGCTGGCCGCGGACCTGCCGACCGTACTGCTCAGCGTGGGCGCGTCAGCGGCCGGGAAGGCGCTGGTGTCGGCGCACTCCGGCGCGCTGGCCGCGGCCGACGGCGCGTGGGAGGCAC
>JBAUAY010000133.1:0-11634 GCA_049676235.1 Streptosporangiaceae bacterium | reverse complement strand
GGCCAGTGGCCTGGGCGCCGTCCGCCGCCGGGACCCTGGCGAGCGTGGTCACCGGAGCGATGCGCCTGACCGCGGGGCCCGCGATCGAGCGCAGCACCGCCGAACCTGGACTGGCGGTAGCTGCGTGCGGCGTCACGCCCGCCTTGCGCATCAGGATGCGGACCTCGGCCGCCTGAGCCGCGGTCTGCACGGTGACCACCGCCCCGTCGGCGCCGTTGCGAGCCGTCCGGCCAGATCGGTGCACGTAGGCCTTGTGCTCGGTCGGAGGATCGGCGTGAATCACCAGGTCGATACCGTCCACATGGATACCGCGGGCGGCGATGTCGGTCGCCACCATGACGCGCACCTCGCCGGATCCGAATGCCGCCAGGTTACGGCTGCGAGCGCCCTGGGCCAGGTTCCCGTGGAGTTCCGCCGCGGGCGCGCCCGCCATGTTCAGCTGGCGGGCTAGCTTCTGCGCTCCGTACTTGGTCCTGGTGAAGATCAGCACGCGGTTGTCGCCGCTGGCCAGGGTCGCGACAACCTCCACCCGGTCGGCTGGCGTGACGGTAAGCAGATGATGGATGATCTGGGCCGGCGGGGAAGCATCGTCAACGGAGTGCTGCGCCGGTCGGGTCAGGAAACGCCGGGCGAGGACGTCGACGGCGCTGTCGAGGGTCGCCGAGAACAGCAGCCGCTGGCCTTCGGGCGGAGTCGCCTCAAGCAGCCGCCGGACGATCGGCAGGAACCCCAGATCGGCCATGTGATCCGCTTCGTCGAGCACGGTGACCTCGACGTCGCCGAGGTGGCAGTGGTCCTGCCCGATGAGATCGGCCAGGCGCCCCGGGCAGGCAACGACGATATCGGCGCGGTTGCGCAGCGCAGCCACCTGCGGATTCTGCGGGGTGCCACCGAAGATGGCGGCGACGCTCAGTCCCATGGCGTCCGCCAGCGGCGCCAGGACCGCGTGGACCTGGGTGGCCAGCTCGCGAGTGGGCACCAGCACCAGGCCACGCGGGCGGCATGCCATCGTGTACCCCCCGGCCAGCCTGGCCACGAGCGGGAGAGAGAACCCGAGCGTCTTCCCAGAGCCGGTCTGGGCGCGCCCGAGAATGTCGACGCCGGCCAGGGCGTCGGGCAGCGTAGCGGCCTGGACGGGGAACGGCACGGTGATGCCGTCTTCGCCGAGGGCGGCCACGAGGGGTGCCGGAACGCCTAGATCAGCGAAGGTAACGACGGGAGCCGGAATCAGCCTGGGGCGCTGTTCGCGCCGCCGCCGGACCGTTCGCGGCTGGCCGACGGGCTTAATTACGGAATTTTCTGCAGGCAGAGCGGTCAATGCAATGGTCTCCAGGATTTGAGTGGCCGCGTTGTCGAAGGCACCACATCCGTGGAAACCAGTTCGCTCACCGAGCGACAGACGACCGGCGTGCCCTCATGGCAACGCCTTAGTGCGTGTGGCCAAGCGTATCGCACGCCATCCCGGGCGAGAGCGGTGCCCGGCCCCGTATACCACGGCCCGTTCGGCCTCATGGTTTTGTCTTTTAAGACCGCTCACCCGGCCGGCCGACCACTACAGCGGCTCGCTGATCCACTGCCAGCCACGCGTCTCGTGGTGTACCGCCCGCACAAGGAAGGGCCCTGCCGCGTCCGACAACTCGGCGACTACGCGCACCAGCTGACGGTGAAAGTCGTCAGGTCTGTGCTCCTCATGGTGCGTCCTGTGCCCGGCGATCACAACGGCGCCTTCTCCACCGGTCAACCGCACCGTGACGTTTCCGTCATAGTCCAGGCTGGCGCCCGCGATGTCCCGCGCCCGGATGATTTCGGTACCTTCATCATTCGCGACCCACACGTCGGTTGCCTCCATGCATGCCTCCTCCCGCCCACTATCGCATTCTGCGGGCTGTCGCCTTGGCCGCCCGCTATCGCCCGAGGTGCACCGGCGGCTCGCCTGCCCGGGCCTCGGTCGCACCGGGGCCGACCAGGAGGGCCAGGATCTCGCCGATGGTGCGTTCCCGCCCGTCCGGTTCCGGCAGCGGAAGGTGCGCCTGGATATGGTAGCGGTTCCGGCGGCCTTCCTTCTCCTTGACCACGTAACCGCCCTCGACCAGGCCCGTGATGATGCCGAACGCGCTGCGTTCCGTGATATTCAGGCTGGCCGCGATGTCGCGCAGGCGCACCCCGGGGTCATCAGCCACGCATAGGAGAACCCGGGCGTGGTTAGTCAGGAAGGTCCAGCTCGGCACCATCGAAGGTTACCAGATTCCGGAAATAACTTGCTAGTTTCTTGATGCTGGTATAGCGTTTGTGTGAAAGGAAGACACCATGCCCGAGTCAGCTGCGCCCCATCCGTATCCGAGCGCTACCATCACCCCGCCGCTCTCATCCCCTAACGGCACCGTCCCGCCTATGCCCTCGGAGGTCACTCCCATGCATACGCGCACGCGGCGGCCCGCCGGGGCCGGTAGATGGCACACAGTGATGGCTCCGCTGCGCAAGATGATGCGCCGGCCCCCGCGAGACGCCGCTTAGCCAGGCACCAATGCCGACTGGCGTTCCACCTAAACCGGCCTGTGGTCCGCAAACCGGCCTCACCGAGCGGTTGGCTCGTCTAGTCCGAGCAGGCGCGGGCGAAGGTAGCCGAGCGCGCGGCTGAGCAGCCGGGAAACCTGCATCTGGGAGATGCCGAGCTGCCGGCCGATCTGATCCTGGGTCATGCTGTCGAAGAAGCGCATGAGCAGGATCTTCTGCTCGCGCGGTGACAGTTCGCCCCAGTGCGCGGCGACGGACAGCATGTCGAGCATGTGATCCATCTGCGGGTCCTCCTCGCCGAGGAGGTCAGCCACCATGGCTGCACCGGGCTGGCCAGACAACGGAACGTCCAGCGAGGACGGCTGGAACGCCATCTCGGCCAGCTGGGCATTCCGCAGATCGTGATCGCTGACCCCCAGGGAAGCGGCTAGGTCGGACTCGGCGGGCATGCGCCCGAGCTCCTGGGTCAGCTGCCAGGTCGCCGCCCGGGCTTGCAGGGCCAGGTCCTTGACGGACCGGGCGACGTGAACCTGCCAGCGCTTGTCCCGGAAGTAGCGCTTAAGCTCACCGGTAATGTGCGAGTAAGCGTAGGTGGCCAGGGAGCAGCCAACCGCCGGGTCGAAGTTGTTGATCGCCGCGACCAGGCCAACGTAGCCCACCTGCATCAGGTCTTCAGTTGGCTCAGGGCCGTGGCTATATCGCTGGACGCAGGACCAGACCAGGTCCCGGTAGCGGCTGACCAGCAGCTCGCACGCCGCTATCCGCCGCTCGCTGAAGCGGGGCAGCGAGCTGACGATACCCAGCAGCTCATGGTCATTTAGTTCGGCGAGCTCCGGACGCGTCCAGCCTGCCGGGATCCGCGAGTCCATAGGACCTGTCATGGCGCGCCACCTGGCCGACCTGGGTTGTCAGGTGCCACCGGGGTCCAGAGCAGCCGGAATCGCAATCTCGCGTACACGCTGGCACGACGAGGGCGATAGTCCCATACTCAGAGTACCCCTGACATCCAGGCCACCAAGTGCACGGCCCCCGTGGTGGCGGAGATCTGTCGCCCGCCGGTCTGTCCTGACCGAGACGCAGTCGCGCTGCCCAAGAGCTTTTGCCTACAGAAGTAGCCTTGCACTGCGGTCTCGACGATGAACCTCCGGCGTGCTTGCCGTCGTCGGCAGCCGCCGACGGGTAGTCGCCGAAAGCGCGGTTCGGCAATGATGGAGAAATATGTTCCTGAGTGTGCAACCACTGACCGACGCCTCTTCGTGGGCGCGCGGCAGTGGCCTGGAGATCGTCCTGATCGTGATCGGGACGATCCTGCTGACGCGGCTGGCGACCTGGCTGGGCGGGAGGATCACGGAACGGATTGACGCGAACGCCAGGGAGGCGGACGCGCTGGTCCGCTCGGAAGCCTCAAAGCACCGGCAGGCACTGGCGCAGGTGATCACCTGGGCCACCCTGGTGATCATCTACTGCGTAGCCGGAGTGGCTATCGCGGAGCGCTTCGGCATCCCGCTGACCAGTCTGGTCGCCCCGGCCGCCGTGGCGGGGGTCGCTCTCGGTTTCGGCGCGCAGCGCATCGTCCAGGACATCCTGGCCGGTTTCTTCATCATCACGGAGCGCCAGTACGGCTTCGGGGACCTCATCCGCCTTTCGGTACCGAGCCTGCCCGACCCGGCGATCGGGACCGTCGAGGACGTCACGCTGCGGGTGACCACCGTGCGGACCGCCGACGGCGAGGTGGTCATCACCCCCAACGGCCAGATCACCCAGGTGACCAATCTCTCGCGCGACTGGGCGCGTGCCGTCGTGGACGTGCCCGTGCCGGCTGCCGCGGATGTCAACCGGGTGAGCGACCTGCTGCGGCTGATCGGGGACGAAGCGTACAAGGAGCCGGACCTGCGCCGGCTGATGCTCGATCCCCCGGCCGTCATGGGCGTGCAGAGCATCGACATGGATCACTTCCAGATCCGCCTGGTGACCAGGACCTTGCCCGGCAAGCAGTTCGACGTCGGGCGGGTCCTGCGAGCCCGGATCGCGGCCGGGTTCCGGCGCGAGGGCATGCACTTGCCGGCCAACCTCGATACGGCCGAGCCGACCGGGGCCGGCTGATGCGACGAATACGAACCTCGACCTGGATCCTGACCGCACTCTTCCTGGTCGCGCTGGTCACCTACGTGCTTGTCAGGCCGCCTCCGCCGACCGCACCCGCCGGCAATTCCTCGACGACCGGGCAGCCGTCAATCTCGCCGGACCCGACGCGGACGACGACACGGCCAACCACCACGCCGACGCCTACGCCCACGCCCACGCGTTCGGTGTCCCCGACTGGCACTCCGCATCCGGTCCGCTCACGGACGGCGACGCCATCCGCGGACGCCACGCCGTCCGCCGCGGGGGCTCCAACTCCGTCAGCCGTCGGCTCGGCGCCACCTTAGTGGTCCTCCCCGTTAATTCGCCGGGGGTTCAGGTCGTTGGCGGTGCCGGTCACGGCGGCGACGGGCCTCGCGCTGGCGGCTGGTCCTGGTAGACACTCCGCTACCGGGCGCCGTAACCGCCGGAGTGGTTGCGGCGACGGCTCAGCGGGCCCCAGACCAGCAGCGACAGTAGCAGGCCGAATACGCCGGCCAGCATGACGATGACGCCCACAACGTGCACATTCAGGCCGTGGATGAAGGTTGCGGGGACAGCAAACCGCAAGATCGCCCCAGCCGTGACCAAAGTGACGCCGACGCCGGTGCTCATCACCCGTCGGCAGCCCACGGGCTGGACGAGGCTGGGGTTGTTCACCGGCGCGTTATCCGGTGGCGTCTCTGACCGGCGGCCAGGCCGGGAACGAGCCCGGCGATATTGTCCACAACCGACTCCTCAGTTAGTGACGACTTGACGTGCGGGTAGCCGGTCATGCGCGACAAATAGTGCGCCGGCGGCTGTGTTCCCGCTCAGCCGCCGATTCGCGCCGTGATAAGTGTTATCGAGAGATACTGGCAGGTCGCCGCGGCGCAGACGCAGGCGTGGAAGACCTCGTGGTAGCCGAACACCGCCGGGGAGGGGTCGGGCCTGCGCCGGTGATAGGACAGGGCTCCGGCGATATAGACCAGGCCGCCCGCGAGCATCAGCGTTCCCGGTACGACGCCGGCATGGATCCATACCTCCGGCATGGCCAGGGCGGCTAGCGAACCAAGCCCGACGAACGTCACGCCAACCAGAAGCTCTGGTGCGTTCATCCAAGACAGGTGGATGCCGGCGGCGGCGAGTATCAGCGCCCACATCACGATCAGGCAGGTCAGTCCATACGGGCCGCGAGCAGCGATGAGGAACGCCGGAGTTGCCGTGCCCGCGATGAGGAAGAAAATCATCATATGGTCCATGCGCTGAAGGCGCATGGACCATACGGGACCCCAGGTGCCTCGGTGATACAGCGCGCTGATCCCGAACAACCCGCTCACGCTGACCGCGTAGACGGCGAGCGCAGTGATCGGCCAGGCCCCGTGCCCGCGGGCCACCAGCAGCGGGCCCGCCACCAGCGACACCCCGAACCAGAGCAAGTGCAGCCAGCCGCGCAGGACCGGCTTGGCATAGTAAACGCGGCGCCGGGCGTCATACAGCTGTCCCGCCGGCAACGGCGATGCCGCACCCGGGTCAATGGCAGTCAACGGGCACGGACCACGTCAGAGGCAACGAGCTGAGTTCGCACGCAACAGTGTCAACGACGCCAGGCACGGCAGCCGACCGCATATCGGGTTCAGCTGGCCGCAGGGTCCGGCGCATATGCCCGCCTCCCGGTCGCATCAAGGCTGCCACCGGGGTCTGGAGTGGCTCGCTAACGCCATCACGAGACCCGGCCGGACAGTCCCAGACTGTCTCGCGCAGCGGTAGCAAGCCTAACGACCGCTACGGTCTACGGCAACGGCCAGCTGGCCCGGCGGTCAGGTAAGCCCCGGCCTGCCCGGCAGCGGCCCGGTGGGACACCGCCCAAGTGAACACCATTCAGTTCCGAGCTACAATGTGCACATTGCGGTGAACATTGTTCACGATCAACCGCGGATGGGCCGGAGGCAGGCGTGGCAAGTCAGGCCGGGGACGCGGATACGCGCTCGCTCTGGTTCAACCCGCCGGGCGACGAGGAGAGCAGCCGCCGCGCGCTCACCCGCGAGCGTGTCGTCACCGAGGCTCTAGCGGTCGTCAACACGGATGGCGCGCAGGCGCTCAGCATGCGTGCCCTGGCCCGCCGCCTCGGCGTGGTTCCCGGCGCGCTGTATCGCCACGTCCGCAACAAGGACCAACTCTACGATCTTATTCTCGACGCGGTGCTCGCCGAGGTCGACTGCCGGACCGACCCTGCTCTGCCCTGGATCGCGCAGGTCGCCACGCTGTCACACCGGCTGCGCGCGGTCCTGGAGAGCCATCCCGGCATCGCCGCCCTGCTCAAGACCCGTGACCCCGTCAGCCCCGCATCCCTGGCCCTGGCCGAGGCTTTCCTCGCGCCGCTGCATGCGGCCGGCCTGTCCGGCCACCAGTCCGCCCTGGCCTTCCGCCTGATCTACGACTACACCCTCGGCTTCGCCCTGGCCGACCCCGCTTCCCCTGCCGAGCAGCGCCTGCGCGACAGCGCGGCCAGACAGCAACTGCACGCATTCCTCCGGTCCCTGCCTGCCAGCAGCTTCCCCACCCTGGCCGCGCACGGCACCTACGCCTGGGCCGACGACCGCGAGCAGCGCTTCACCTCCGGCCTCGACACTGTCATCTGCGGCCTGCAGAGCGCCCAGCGCTCACCCGGAGCCAGCCGCGAATCCTGATCAGATGGTCAGCCGACCGAAATGAGCCCGTCCGGCCCGGGCCTGGTGCGTTGAGGATGGGGCTTGGCGAAGCGGCAATGCAGCGTGATGGCGGCGCTGGTGACGGCCGCCCACCCGCACCACACCGAAGCGAACCCGGAAATGGTGAGCCGGGCGATGACGATGACGGCAACGAGATTGACGACGCCGAAAAGCATGACATTGCGATAGCCCGACACCAGCAGCGGTCCGCACACGGCCACCACATATAGTGCGACGACCAGGAAGCCATCGGACAACCGGATGCTGTAGGAGAGGTGGTACGGGGCCAGCCTCACGCCGACCGGGCCACGGATCATCGCCGCGAACAGCGTCCCGGCGATCACGCCCCCGAGCAGCGCGAAGGGCACCATCATCTGCTTTCGCCGCCTCGTCGGCTCAAGCGCGATGACGGCCAGGGGGATGAATACAGGCAGCACGACAAAGGCGATCAGCAGGTAGGCCCACAGGGCGACATGGCCGATCCCGCGCGGCACATGGCCCTGGAGCCACAGCCAGACGAGCGCCTCGATGAACTGGTGGGCGCCGAGCAGCACCGGGATCCAGGCCAGCGCGATGAATTCGCGGCGCTGGCCGATATGGCGGACGGCATCGACGCCGATCGCGGTGATCAGCAAGCCTCCGGCGAGGTCGGCCTGGGGCGAGAAGCACACGCGGGCTCCTCTCCAGCCAGCGCACCTACCTGCCCGGCTGCGGTGTCTGGCGCTTCAGCAAGCCAGATGATGTCATAGGTACCCGGCGAGTGCCCCAGATGCCAGTATGCAGGCAGCCGCGGCCGGTCATGCGCCGGGACGGCCGGAGAGGGTCTCTGTGCCGTCGATGAACGCCTGGGCCAGATCGGACAGGCGGCGGTTACTGGTCCGGGCGCGGTCGCGCAGCAGGCTGAAGGCCTGGTCCATGTCCACCCCGAGGCGCTCGGCGAGCTTGCCCTTGGCCTGCTCGATGATGACCCGGCTGTTCAGCGCGGCCTGCAGCTGCTCATTGAGGGTGTCGCTGTGGCGCATGCTGCGCTCGTGCAGCAAGCTGATGGTGGCCACGTCGGCTAGGGCCTGGCCGACGCGGATGTCCGCGGGGGCCATGGCGCCCGCACGGGCACTGAACAGGTTCAGCGCGCCGATGACCTGCTCGCGCAGCCGCATCGGCAGCGCCTGCACAGCCACGAACCCGGCCTGCCGGGCGGCCGGCGCGAACCGCGGCCAACGCGCCGCCGCGGCAGCCAGGTCAGGGGCCTGGACGGGGCGGCCGGTCCGGAAGCAGTCCAGGCAGGGACCCTGGTCGTTCTGCAGCTGGAACAGCTCAAGCAGCCGGGCCGCTTCGCTGGAGGCGGCCACCACCCGCAGCTCACCCCGCGGGTCAGCCAGCAGCAGCCCAGCCGCCGACACGTCCAGCAGCTGCACGCTGCGGTCGGTCAGCACGTGCAGGAAGTCGATCACGTCAAAGCCGACCACCATCGTGTCAGTCAGCTCAACAAACGTCTCCGACAGCAGCTCACCGTCCATCCCCGATCACCCTCTCAGGAACATGCAGCCCGACCGGCCAGCACGGATGAGCGTGTGCTCGGTCACGAGCATACGCGCAGGCGCGGCCGGGTAACGCCGCCGCGATGCGGACGTCGGCCTGGCACAGCCTTCAACCGGCATCACATGGATAGGACGTGGGCGATGCTGGGCGTAGAGTTCATGGTGAAAGTGGCGACCTAGCCGCTGGGCCGGGACCCCGCCTTGCTGCTGAAGCAGGAAGGCGCACCTAATGTTCAGCGTGGAAGAGGCAGCCGACAGCGCCGGACGCTCCCGGCAGGTGGTCGTGCCAGTACAGCGGCGCCGCAGGATGCGCTGGCCGAATACCACCATGCGGCCAGGGGACAATCCGCCGGAGCAGTTCGCCGACTGCGCGGATGACAGGTAGCCGGCCGGGCAGGATCTGGGGCCTGGTCGCCGGGCAAGCCGCCAGCCGCGGCGGCCGCGTGTCAGCCGAGGATGTCTGCGCGGCGGCCGTCGCTGCGGTTGAGGTCACGGGGGCGTGGCTGAGCGCCGCGCGCGGCGCCGAAGCGGGTCACCTCATGCAGGCAACTGATGACGTCAGCGAGCAGCTCGCCGAACTCGAGCTGACCCTGGGCGAGGGCCCGGGCCGGGATGCGTCCACCTCCGGCGGCCCGATGCTGACTTCGGATCTGTCTGAGATGCAGGCTGTCCGCCGCTGGCCGGTGTTCGCCCCGGCGGCCCGCCAGGCCGGGGCCGCGGCGATCTTCGCGTTCCCGCTGCAGGTGGGGGCGATCCGGGCCGGGGTCATGGGCTTGTACCGGGAGCGCCCCGGCTCGCTGAGCGCATTCCAGCTGGGCGATGCGCTGATCTTCGCCGATACCGCGACGCTGCTGCTGCTTGACGCCCAGGGCCGGGCGGCGGGAGGCCTCGGACCACAGACCGGCCAGCCCGCGGACCTGGCCCTGCACCGGGCCGAGATAGACCAGGCCACCGGGATGCTCACCGAGCAGCTCGGCGTCGGCATCACGGACGCATTCGTGCGGTTGCGGGCCTACGCGTACGTCAATGATCTTCGGCTGACCGAGGTTGCCCGCGACATCGTTGCCCGCCGCCTGCGGCTCCACCCTGGCCTCGACTCGTCGAAAGGCTGACCCGCCGGTCGTGGCGCCTGCGGGGCTAATGTGGCCAGCATGACGACTGATTCCGCGCATCGCAGCGTCCGGCTCGAACGCATCGAGAACAGCAGGTACGTGGTCACCAACGACCGCGGAGGCCAGATCCGGATAGGTAAGGGTGAGGGCACTGACTTCACTCCGGTCGATCTGCTGCTGGCCGGAATAGGCGGCTGCACGGCCATCGATGTCGACATCTTGACGTCCCGCCGGGCCGAACCCGACGCGTTCGAGGTCCTGGTCGACGCGGAGAAGGTTCACGACAATGCGGGTAACCACCTGACCGACATCGTGGTGACCTTCAGGATCAGGTTCCCAGGCGGGACGGACGGCGATAAGGCTAGGGCGCTGCTGCCAGACGCCGTGCGAAAGTCCCATGACCGGCTGTGCTCAGTGTCGCGGACCGTGGAGCTCGGCACGCCCGTGGCGGACCGGATCGAGTAAGCCTGGGGCGTGGTGCGCAGAGGTCCGGCGGCGGCATAGCCTAGCGGCTGGTCCCGAAGGCCTGACCCAGGTGAGGCGCACGGCGGCCTGGCCGGACCAGTCCGCGCCGCCGTTTTAAGAGCAACTGAGGAGAAAAGCGAGTATGAGCATCAACCGGCCCGAGGTCGACTTTCCCGGCGGCGAACCGCCGGCCGAGCTGGAGATCACCGACATCTGGGAAGGTGACGGCGGCGTGGCGAACCCCGGCGACATGGTCCAGGTGCACTATGTCGGGGTTTCCTACTCCACCGGGGAAGAATTCGACGCGAGCTGGAATCGGGGCGACCCCTTGCAGTTCGAGCTCGGCGCCGGGCAGGTCATCGCCGGCTGGGACCAGGGCGTGCAGGGCATGAAGGTCGGCGGCCGCCGCCAGCTGATCATCCCCCCAGACCTGGCCTACGGAGACCGGGGCGCCGGGTACTCGATCGCGCCGGGCGAGACCCTCATCTTCGTGTGCGACCTGGTGTCGATCTGATACTTGACCGGCGCTTCAGCTCTGCCAGCGGAAACGCCAGAGGGCGAAGACGGCGCCTGCGGCCGTCCACAGGGCCAGGTTGGCCAGGGCCCACGGCGGGAAGGGACGCACCGCGTAGGCGTTCTGCAGCACCTCGGCGAGCGCCTTGACCGGGAACGTGGCCACCAGGCGTGACAGCCAGCCTGGCAGCCCGCTGAAGGTGGGGTCGAAGACGCCGGAGATGATCGCGATCGGCAGGAAGCTGGCGTACGCCACGGGACCAGCGGATTCGGCGCTGGTGATGACCGAACTGATGGCCAGGCCGAGCGCGGCGAAGCACATGGTGCCCATGACCAGGCCGCCGGCCAGCGCGAGCACTTCGCCCGGCCGCGGCACGGCGCCGAACGCGAGCCAGCCGATCATCCCGGTGGCTGCGGTAATGAAGACCACGGTGGCGACCGTGCTCACCAGCAGGCCGCCGATATAGGCCCCCGAGGGCAGCGGCGTGGTCCTGATCCGCTTGAGCACGCCGTCGTGGCGCAGCACCGCGACCTTGGACCCGAGGTTCACGTAGGCGGCGACGATCACGCCGAAGGCCAGGATGCCTGGCACGAAGACGGTGGTGTTCTTGATATCAGTGCCCGGCAGGTGCGAGCCGGCGTTGGCCGCCCCGATCAGCAGCAGGATCATCAGCGGGAAGG
>JBAUAY010000132.1:0-16581 GCA_049676235.1 Streptosporangiaceae bacterium | reverse complement strand
GCAGGCTCGCGACGACCTCGGTGCCGCGGGCCTTGAAGCTGCGGACCGGGTTCGCCGTTTCGAGCTTGATGCTCACCACGCACCCGAGACCGGGCTCCAGCGCCTCGCAGCGGTACAGCGGAGTGTCTGCACCGGTCAGCTGGACCGGACTTCGCGGCTGCGGCGGACTGACCTGGTGCCGGCCGACCCGGCGTTGGCGGCCCTACGACCCGCCGTCTTTTTCCGCGGCGGAGCAGTGCTGGCCCGCACGACCAGCGACGTGGTCAGCTCGACGCGGTTGCTTGAGGTGTCGCTGCGGCCGTCGAGCAGCGCGAGGACCGTGCGCGTGGCCATGGCCGCCATCGGGGCGAGCGGCTGGATGATCGTGGTCAGCGGCGGCGACACCCAGCCCGACATCGGCAGGTCGTCGAAGCCGACCACGCTCAGGTCATCGGGAATGCGCAGCCGGTGCAGCCGGGCCGCCTCGTAGACCCCCATGGCCTGCATGTCGCTGCCCGCGAAGATCGCAGTCGGGGGGGCGTCGAGCTTGAGCATGTCGGTCGCCGCCACCAGCGCCGCCTCGAAGTGAAAGTCGCCGGAGTAGACCAGGGCCGGGTCCGCGGGGATGCCCTTCCGCTCGAGCGCGGCCCGGTATCCGTCCAGCCGCGCCTGGCTGCACAGCAGCGACGGACGGCCGGTGATGGTCCCGATCCGGCGGTGACCGATCTCGATCAGGTGCTCGGTGGCCATCAGCCCGCCGGCCCAGTTGGTCGCCCCGATCGACGGGATCTGCGGGTCGGGCTGGCCGACCGGATCCACGATCACCACTGGCATGTGCATCGCCGCGAGCCGGGCCCGGTAGGCGGGCGACAGCTCGGTCAGGACCAGGATCACGCCGTCGGTCTGGCTGGTCGACAGCCGGGTCAGCCATTGCTCCGTGTCGGGCTCGCCGGACACGACCGAGACGGCGGTCCGGCAGCCCTCGGCGGAGGCGGCCTCCTCGGCGCCGCGGATGATCTCCACGGCCCACGGGCTGAGGTCGGCGAATACCAGGTCGATCAGGCACGGCCTGCCCGCGCGGCGGGGCGCCGCGTAGTTGTAGTCCACAAGCAGCGCCTCAACCCGGGAACGTGTCTTGGGCGCGACGTCAGCATGCCCGTTCAGCACTTTCGAAACCGTCGGCACGGACACTCCGGCGGCCGCGGCGACGTCGGCCAGCGTCACCCGGTCCCGGGCGAGCCTGGGTTCGCTTGCCATCATGCTCCCTTCGGCCGGGTCAGCGCCGAGGGAGCCGCCTGCGCGCTGCGCCTGCCCGACCAGACAGCGTAATCGTAATGCGCCCGCGATCCCGCGGTGAGCACGGCGATGCCGCACACGCGAAGGGATGGATGGCAGCACGTCAAATCCGGCTCATCCCGCTATCCATGACTAGCGGACCCCGTAGAGGTACTCGAGCGCGAGCTGGGCACGGCCGGCCGGGTGGCGCCGACGAACACATCCACGCCCAGCCAGCCGACAGTCCAGATGCCGAACGAGAACGGGTCCTGTTTGCCCGGCACGTAACGGTCAGCGGTCACGGATCCGGTCCCTTCCTGCCCCCGCGCTGTTTGCTTGCACGCGGACGCCCAGTCATCTGGAGTCGAAACTTTCAGCAAAAGTTCCGGCGTTTTGAGAAGTCTCAGGCAACGTATGGCGGATGGCGCCAGCCTGTCAAGTACTCCGCTCACCACGAGAAACAGGTCGCTGCTCCAGCCGGCGAGTAAGCCGGCCCGTGTCCTGGCTAGCATGCTTCCTAGCACGACCGGGGCCTACGGCGGGATGGCAGGTAGAAAGCTTTCGAACGAGCCGACCGCGGGTGTCATAAGGTCGTCACCACATGGCGTCGTCCCCGCCGAAAGAGGTGAGTCCTCGTGCACATCATCAGGTATCACACGAGCGGATCTCCCGCTCCTCTGGTGGGCGTGCGGGACGAGGGGCAGGTGTTCGGCCTGCCGGGCGTGGGGTCGCTGGCCGCCCTGTGGACGCTGCCGGTGGCCGAGATCAGGCAGCGGGTGGCCGCGCGCGATCGCGTGCCGGCCGGGGACGTCACGCTGTTGCCGCCGATCGACGGCCGGACCGAGGTCTGGGCCGCGGGCGTCACGTACTTCTCATCGCGCGAGGCGCGAGTCGAGGAGAGCGAGCGCTCGGCCGACGTCTACCGGCAGGTCTATGACGCCGAACGGCCCGAGTTGTTCTTCAAGTCGGCCGCGTGGCGGGTGGCCGGCGACGGGCAGACGGTGGCGGTCCGGGCTGACTCGACCGTGGACGTCCCGGAGCCCGAGGTCGCCCTGGTGATCAACCGCTTCGGCGAGATCGCAGGCTACACCGCGTGCAATGACCTGTCGTCCCGGTCGATCGAGGGCCAGAACCCGCTCTACCTGCCGCAGGCGAAAATCTACCTGGGCGGGTGTGCGCTGGGCCCGGCCATCCGGCCCTCATGGGAGGTCGCGGATCCGTATGACCTCGGCATCGAGTTGACGATCCGCCGTGACGGCGCGGTCGCCTGGCAGGGCCGGGCCAGCACCTCCGCCTTGCGGCGCAGGTTCGACGATCTGGCCGGCTACTTGATGCGAGCCGATATTCATCCCGACGGCGTCGTGCTGTCCACCGGAACCTGCCTGGTGCCGCCCGCGCCGTTCAGCCTGGCGGACGGCGATGTGGTGGCCGTGGCGGTGGACGAGGTGGGCGTGCTGACCACTGGCGTGGTGCGCGGCCTGGACCGCATGCGCGAGGCCTTCGAGCGGCAAGCGCTGTCCGGCAGCGAGCCGTAACGACCGGCACCACGCGACCGCTCAGGTCATCGCGCGGCCCGATGCCGATAGCAGCATCGCTACGTTTACCAGGAAATCGTATATGAAGGTGGCTGCCGTGTCAGCGTCCTCGAACTCGGCCCACACCGCAGGAGGCCCAACCGAGATCGGACATCATGCCAGTTCGTGGACTCCTGGCTGCGCAGGGCAAGGTTGGCCGAATTAGATACGTCCGGCAATACATATATATGCGTTGTCAATCCTGGCTAGCGCTCTGATCCCATCGAGGTGAGGCGGTCCCAAGCCCGCAGATTGAACAAAGATACTGGCCATCTGCTGATGGTGGTCACATCCATGATCATCCCTGTGGTTCGGGATCAGCATCAGATACCTTCCACAAAATATATGTTTCGTGCTAATGTCCGCACCTAACAACCAAGTGACGGAGGTTCCGTGATCACTTCGGCATCAGAACGTGAAGACATCATCGCCCGCAACATCGCGGCCGTTGACGTGCACTTCCACAACGAGAACGTGGATAGCATCGACCTCGCGATCGGCGTGTACACCGACGACATCGTGTGGGAGGTACCTGCCCGGGGCCTGGTCCACCGCGATCGGGAGACGGTCAAGCAGGAGTACCTGCGGATCTTCGGGTCAATGAACGTTCACAAGATCACCAACCTGCACCGGTTCGCCACCGAGGAGTGGGTGTTCGACGACAGCATCTTTGAGTTCACCGTGACCGGCGACGGCTTCCGGAACGCCCCGTTCGAGCCGGGCACCCGGGTCAGCCTTCGGCTGGTGCACGCCTTCCAGTGCCGCGACGGGAAGATCTGCCGGGAGAACGGCTACGAGATCTGGCGGCGCGCCGATGACGAGCTCAGAGTTCAGGACGACATCCCCGAGAGCGCCACCTCTGAGGTCTTCGGATGACCACCGCCGTGATCGGAGCCACCGGGACGTAGGCGAAGTTGACATGATCGACGACTCAGGCATCTCCGGCGCGGCACTCGACAGGTGGCCAGGGAGATCGTCCCGATGAATGCCGAATCATCCGGCCGGGCCGGCGCGGAAGCGACCGAGCCGGATGCCGAGATCGTTGACCTGCCCCGGATCAACGGTTCACCGGGAGACTCCGCCGTGGACCGCGTGACGGCATGGGTCCGGCGGTCGGTCCTCAACGGCACCATGGCCCCTGGTTCATCGTTCTCCATCACAGACCTGAGTGAACAGCTCGGTGTCAGCGCCATCCCCGTTCGTGAGGCACTGCGCCGACTGGATGCTCAGGGTCTGATCTTGCTGCGACCAGGGCGCAGCGCAATCGTGAACCCCCTGGACGTGACCGAGCTGCGCGGCATCTACCGGCTGCGCCGGAGGATCGAACCCGACCTGGCCGCGCGCTCGTGCAACCTGCTCAAGTCGTCGGACCGGGATCATCTGGACAGTCTGCTTGAGGCTTACGAGCAACCGCGAAATGACGCAGAAGAGTTGTGGCGCATCCATCACGACCTGCACCTGGCACTACTGCAACCAGCTGCTTCAGCCTGGGATCTCAGGATTCTCAGCCAGCTCTGGCATGCCGGCGACCGATACACGCGCATCGTCTTCGAGACCTACAACGTCAGCGACGCC
Source organism: Streptosporangiaceae bacterium (assembly GCA_049676235.1). GTDB lineage: Bacteria > Actinomycetota > Actinomycetes > Streptosporangiales > Streptosporangiaceae > Palsa-504. The sequence goes on along the minus strand of JBAUAY010000132.1, from coordinate 12,178 downwards.
GAAAGGAAGCGCCGCTACGACGCGCACAGAGTACTCCTGGAGGCGTCCCGGTCGGGGTCACCGTACGAGATACGGACGGCTCTGACTTCCCACCTGCTGGACAACGAGGCAGCCTGCCTGGTGGGGATCGCCAACCTCGCTCCGCCGCCTTGACCGGCAGCGCCCGCGGCAATACCGAGATATTGCGACAAGTGACGGAGGTTCCGTGATCACTTCGGCAGCAGAACGTGAAGATATTCCCGATAGCGCCACCTCCGAGGTCTTCGGATGACCATCGCCGTGATCGGAGCCACCGGGACGATCGGACCGCACATCGTCCGGTCGCTGCAGGCACGTGACGCCACCATCAGAGTCATCACCCGCGACGCCCAACGAGCACGCACGCTTCTTCCTGGCTCGATCGAGATACGCGAAGCCGACATCACCGACCACGACTCGATCATCGACGCCGCAGCGGGGGCGTCCTCGCTGCTGCTGCTCACCTCGCACGCGCACGACATGACCGACGTTCAGCTACGGATCATTCGTGCGCTCCGTCGCAGCGGCGTGCGGATCGTGAAGATCTCCGGGACGAGCTCGGCGATCAATCCGGATGGTCCGTACACATGCCGTCAGCACTGGGAGGTCGAGAAGATTCTCGAGTCCAGTGGTCAGCCGTTCGTTGTCCTGCGACCCAACGCCTTCATGCAGACGCTTATCGGGCAGATCCTGATCCCCGGAGTGCGCGCAACGGGAGCCGTCGCGAACGCACTGGGGACTTCCGGGATCAGCTTCATCGATGCCCGGGATGTGGGCGAGTGTGCCGCGGTGGCGCTGCTCTGCGACGAGTGGGACGGCCAGGCCCTCGTCCTGACCGGCTCCCGGTCGGTGACGTACCGGGAAATTGCCGATGCGCTCGGCCGTGCCGCGGGATTCCCTGTGCCCTGCAATGACATCACCCCGGCCGACATCGGCGTGATGATGAAGGCCAGGGGCCTGCCGGAGTGGGAAGCCGAGCATTTCGAAGAGATGTACGAGATGTTCCGCAGGGGGGAATCCGAGTTCGTGTCCGACGATGTCCGTCGGCTCAGCGGCCACGAGCCCCGAAGCGTCGAGGCATACGTCGCTGAGCAGGCGTCCGATCTGCCCCTGAGCCAGATCAGCCAGCAGGCGGCAGGAGGCCGCTCGTGAGACTTGCCGTGCTTGACGGCCGTGCCGTTGTCATCGACGCCGACGGCGCAGTGGATGTGAACGAGGCGAGCCACGGGAGATTTGGTCCGGATCCCATGGCCTGCTACGACCAGTGGAGCAGCCTTCTGACGTGGGCCGCCGACAACACTTCGTCCGCCATCCATCAGGTGCTACCGGAATGCCCCGCCTACGAGGCGCCGAGCCCGCGCCCTCGTCAGGCTTTCGGCGTCGGGGTCAACTACGCCGATCATGCGGCCGAAGCAGGGATGGCCGTCCCGGGTGATCCTCTGATCTTCGCCAAGTTCACCAGCAGCCTGGCCGGACAGGCCAGCCCGCTGTCGATCACGGTTCCGACCGTGGACTGGGAGGTTGAGCTCGTCGTCGTGATCGGTGCCAGCGCGCGGGACCTGGCCAAAGGGGACGCATGGTCAGCAGTCGCGGGATTGACCATCGGCCAGGACATCAGCGACCGCCAGCTGCAGTTCGCAGGCGCGACCCCTCAGTTCAGCCTCGGCAAGTCCCGGCCGGGCTACGGTCCGATCGGCCCGTGGCTCGTCACTCCCGACGAGTTCGATGATCCGAACGACCTGGCGATCAGCTGCACCCTTAATGGAGAGACCGTCCAGGAGGCCAGGACGTCCGGCCTCATCCACGACGTCCCGTCGATTGTGAGCTATCTGTCATCGGTGGTGACGCTCCTGCCCGGCGACGTCATCTTCACGGGCACGCCGGCCGGGGTCGGCTTCGCGCGCACTCCTCCTCGCTTCCTGACCGGTGGCGACGTGCTGGTCAGCTCGATCCAGGGGATCGGCGAGCTGCGGACAGAGGTCGTCGAGCTTGGTGGTGTCTTGTCGTGACTGCCGACTGCCGCCCGTCGTGCCTGATCTGCGAGCAGGAGGACGCCGACGACTCGATGACCGTGTTCTGCGAGGACGCTGGCTGGGCGGCGGGCGTAGTGCGGGGTTACGACGTTCCGGGCTGGTTCGTGCTCCGGATCCGCAGGCACGCTGAAGGCCTGGAGGGACTGACGGCCGGCGAACTCGCGGCTTTCGGCCGGCGAGCCCGAGACCTGACGGCAGCGGTCCGGACCGTGACCGGTGCCGCCGCCACCTACCTGCTGGTGTTCGGCGAGGCCCATCCGCACTTTCACGCGTTGATCACCCCGCGGACGGCGGATGTCCCGGTGGAGATGCGCACCGGCGACATCCTGAAGCTCCGCCTCGGCCATGCCGATCTTGACCAGGCAAAGGTCATGGTCCCGGTCGTGCGGGCTGCATACGAGCGTTTCTCCGCCCAGACTCTGAGAGCGACAGCATGACATTGCACCGCATGGACGCGCAATTCGGTCTGCGCCTGGTGTACTTCCAGGCGACGGCGTAGCCAGAGTGAACCTCCATCAGCCAGAAGCACCGGGTAACGTTCCGTCCCGCTCGACACAAGTGCTGATCGCCGGCGGTGGTCCGGTAGGTCTGTCCGCTGCCGTGGAGCTCGGCTTGCGCGGGATCAGCTGCATGGTGGTCGAACCGCGGGCGCAGCCGACGCGGACCCGGCCGCGGGCAAAGACAGTAAACATCGGACCATGGAGCACCTGCGTCGCTGGGGTGTCGCCGACAAGCTCCGGTCGGTCGCCCCCCTGCCCACCTGGTGGTCACAGGACGTCGCATTCTGCACCTCGCTGCTCGGGACCGAGATCACGCGTTTCACCGGGGTTCTGGGGCTCTCGGATGAGGGGGTATCGCCCGAGCTCGGCCAGCAGGCGCCGCAGTACGTGCTGGAGGAGACGCTGCGGGAGATCGTCCAGGACATGCCGGCTTGCACGTTCCTCGTCGGCTGCCGGGTGACGTCCCTCGACCGTCGCGAAGACAGCGTCGAGGTTCGCGTGCAGCACGAAGATGGCCGGAGCGAGGCGGTCGTAGCCGAGTTCGTAATTGGCGCAGACGGACATCGGAGCGTAGTGCGCGAGGCGATCGGGGCGCGCTACGAAGGCACTCACGCGCAGCGGCCGAACCTGGGTGTCACGTTCCGCAGCGCGGAGCTGATGGACCTGCTCCCCAACCCGCCAGCCGTTCAGTCATGGCTGGTGAACGACCGAACCCCCGGGGTGATGGGCCCGGTCGATCGGGCTGGCACCTGGTGGCTCATTGCGTTCGGAGTGGATGCCAGGGCTGATGACCTGGACCTGCAGCAGCTGGTCGAGGGGGCGCTGGGCCGGCCGATGCCCACGACGATCATCAGCACTGACCCCTGGACCGCCCGGATGGAGCTAGCCGATCGGTGTCGCGCCGGGCGTGTCTTCCTTATCGGAGACGCCGCGCACCTGAATCCGCCGTTCGGCGGTCACGGCCTGAACACCGGGATCGGGGATGCCGTGGACCTGGGCTGGAAGCTGGCGGCGTCTCTGGATGGCTGGGGAGGCCCCGGGCTGCTGGACTCCTACGAGGCCGAACGCCGGCCGCTGCAACAGCGGGTGATCGCCGAAGCGGCGAGGAACAACTCGGTTCTGTCTACGCAGTTCGTCCGGGACAGCATGGACGATCCGGGGCCGCGGGGCGAGCAGACCCGGCTGATGGTCGCCGAGCAGATCCGGGCGACCAAGTCGGCCGAGTACTTCAGCCTCGATCTCGTCCTGGGCCATCAGTATCGCGACTCGCCGGTCCTCCCGACTGACCGGGACCACGATCGGCCGAATGACGATCTGTGGGCGACGACGGCCAGGCCGGGCCGCAGAATCCCGCACGTGTGGGTTAATCCCGGCGTGTCATCACTGGACCTAGTCGGGCCTGGCTTCACGGTCATCGCCACTGACGGCGCCGCCGATGCCCTGATACGCGCCGCCGCGGACCGACGCGTGCCGATGACCGCCCAGGGCAGCGAAGGGCTGGCCACGCAGTTCGGAGCAAATGTCATCATCGTCCGGCCTGACCAGGTTGTCGCGTGGTGCGGCAACGCCGTTCCCCCGGACACAAACGCTTTGCTCGACCATGTCTCAGGTTGGATAGCGGCGGATTCGTGCGGGACGCCGACGGCAGCCGCCCGTAACAAGTAATGCCAATGAAATTGGAGACAGGAATGAATTCACCAACCAGCGCGATCGAGTTCACCCATGTCGTCGACCAGCCGGGGCCGGCGCACGGGATGTCCATCACCGGCAAGAGGCGCCCGGCCGAAGGGGCGGCGGTCGCACAGGACGTCCCATTGATCATCGCGGTGCATGGCGGAACGTACACGTCTGAGTATTTTGACATTCCCGGTGTTTCCCTGTTCGACCACGCAGCCGGGCTGGGTATCCCGATCGTCGCCATCGACCGTCCCGGCTACCGCGGCAGCACTCCTGTCGGTGCTTCGGACTCCATCATCTTGAAGAATGCCGAAGTACTCGACCAGGTGATCGCGGAGTTGTGGGAGGCATGGGGCCAGGGCACATCTGGGGTATTCCTCATCGGCCACTCGATCGGCGGGGCCGTCGTCACGGCCATCGCGGCAGGCAATCCCTCGTGGCCGCTCCTCGGAATCGCCATTTCGGGCTGCTTGCTAGAAGTCCCGGCGGCGGCCCGCGAAGGATTCAATGCCCTCCCCGACATCGTCATGATCGACCTGCCTACGCCGATGAAGGATGGCGTCATGTTCGGGCCGGAATGGACCTACGACAAATCGATGCCGGCGGCGAGCTACCCGTCCAACGCACAGATACCGCGCGCCGAGCTGATCGACATTAACAACGGGTGGATCGACCGGGTACGCTCGGTCGCTGCCCGCGTCACCGTACCGGTCCAGAGCCGTCAGGCGGAGTTCGACTACCTCTGGATAACGGACGCGCAGCAGGTGAGCGACTTCGGCGCCGCGTTCACCTCTTCTTCCCGCGTGGACGCGAGGCTCGTTGCGGGTGCCGGTCATTGCATTGACTTCCACCGGGCCAGTGCCGGCTTCCAGTTTGGCCAGCTGGGATTCGCGCTCGAGTGCTGCATTCAGGAACAGCCGTCGTGAGCGACGCAACAGCCATCACGAACGTCCGGGTATTTGACGGAGAGCGGCTGGGCGAACCAAGGACCGTCGTCATCGATGACGGCATGATCTCGGCTGGCACGTCGACGGACGGCGCCCGTGATGCCGACGTCGTTGACGGTGCCGGGGGCACCTTGCTTCCGGGGCTGATCGACACGCACGTGCACGTGGACAAGCTGCCCCAGCTCGAGGTATCGGCATCGTGGGGCGTTACCACGATTCTCGACATGGGCAACAAGGATCTCGCCAACCTCGCGACGCTGAAGAAGCGCCCCGGACTTCCGACCCTGAAGAGCGCCGGCAATCCGGCGAGCGCGCCGAACTCCGTGTTCGTCAGGAAGATGGGGTTCTCCGTCTCGACGACGGTCACCGGGCCCGATGACGCGGCGCGTTTCGTCGCCGAGCGGGTGGCTGAGGGCTCGGACTACATCAAGATCCTCGTCGAGGATCCCAAGATCCCCGGCACTAAGGCGCTGGGCGCCGAGACGGTTGCGGCGCTAGTCGTAGCGGCGCACAAGGCCGGGCTGAAAGCCGTCGCCCATGTGGTGAGCGCCGACACGATGACGACAGCGGTACGCGCGGGTGTCGACATCGTCACCCACACGTCCCTGAGCAGCGACCTGAGCCCTGAGTTCGACGCGCTCCTGGCCGAGCGATCTGTCGTCATCATCCCGACCCTGACGATGATGCAGGGAGTGGTTCACGCCATCGGCGGGAAGTTCTTCATTCGTGTGCTGGCGCCGTTCGTGCCGGCGGTTCGCCTGGACTACAAGCACGCGAAGTCGACCGTCGCCACGTTCCGCCGTGCCGGGGTGGTCATTCTCGCGGGCACCGACTCCAACGACGATCTCACGGCCCCGTGCCAGATCGCGCACGGCGAGTCACTGCACGAGGAGCTGGAGCGGATGGTGGATGCCGGGCTCGCACCGGCCGAGGCGCTGCGGGGAGCGACCTCGCTTGCGGCTGACACCTTCGGGCTGACGGACCGGGGCGTCATCGCGCCGGGCCGTCGAGCGGATCTCGTGCTGGTAGACGGCGACCCCACCCAGGACATCTCAGCCACCAGGAACATCCGCGGCGTGTGGATCGGTGGCTGCCGGGTTAAGTAGCATCCGCCACCCGGGCGGGCCTCCTCTGGACCGGCCGCACCACAGGGTGAGACCACGAGCCGAACGGAACGACGTGATTCTGGTTACTGCCGCCAATGGCAATCAGGGCAGGCTGCTTGTCCCGAAGCTGCTCGCAGCTGAGCAGCCGGTGCGAGCCTGCGTCCAGTCGCAAGCTTCTGCCGAGCACCTACGTGCCTTGGGCGTGCAGGAGGTGGTGGTAGGCGACATCGCCGACCCGGCGGTGTTGGCCACGGCCATCCGGGGCGTGCAGAAGGTCTACCACGTCGGCCCGACGGCCCATCCAGGCGAACGCGCCATGGGTCTTGCCGTGGTCGATGCCGCCCGGGACGAGGGCGTGAAGCACCTGGTGTTCAGCTCGGTGCTGCATGCGATCACGACCGATCTGGTGCAGCACGAGATCAAGCGCGATATCGAGGAGCGCGTGCTCTCGTCGGGCCTGGAGTTCACGATCCTTCAGCCGGCCAACTACATGTTGCCCTTGAAGCTTCGGCCCGTATTCGAGAAGGGCGTTTTTGAGCTGTCCTGGTCGCTCGATCGCCGTCAGTCGCTGGTGGACCTAGGCGACGTGACGGACGTTGCCTGCATGGCGCTGATCGAGAGCGAGCGCCATGCCGGTGCCACCTACGAGTTGGTGGCACCGGGCCGCTACACCGCGCACGATCTGGGCGACATCATCTCGCGCGTGCTCGGCCGGCCCATCGAGGTGCGGGAGATCGATGCCGACACCTACCTCAAAGCGTGGATCGGGGATGCGGATCCGCAGCAGTTCACCCACCAGATCAGCGTCTTGCGTGCGATCACCTCGCGCTATAGCAGCCACGACTTCGTCGGCAACCCGAATGTACTCACGTGGCTGCTCGGCCGCCCGCCGACGACCTTCGAGGCCTACGTGCGCAACCAGCTGGCCGATCAGCAGTGCTAGGGAGTCGGTAGGAGGCACAGGTCGGCGGACTCCGGTGATATACCTGGCGGAACATAACCCGCACACGGGCAGGGTTCCCACAATTTCAGCGAACCCAGCCGGACTGCACAGGACGCTGGCGCGCGGTGAGATGCCGGGCTGTGCGCGCATCGGACGCACATTTTTGCCGTTGGCAAAGACATGCAGTGCCATTCCCAGAGCATATTAGCCCCGATGGACAGCCAGCACAGGAAATAGACGAATGCGATCAGGAAGGCCACGGCCAGATATCCACCATCACCGCCTAGGGAAGTGACCGCAAAAGCGGCGGCGGGAATAGCTGGCGTAATGAACCCGGATGCGCCCCACCTGGCTGCGTGGCTCAGCCGCCGGGGCGGCTTGCGCGGCGGCTGGACTCGGACCAGCTCGGCCGGGATGTCGGCGGTGACCGTGGCCAGTTCCGCGTACGTACGTGAGGCCAACGTCTGGCCGATTCGCGCGTCGAACTCGTCCTTGGTCAGCCGACCCTGCACGAACGCGGCCTTGAGCGCGTCGATCGTCTGCTCGCGGTCGATACGCGACGCCCGCAGGTGGCCGCGGCCCGCCGTAGCTGCTGCCTTTTCGTCTCCCGGCCCTGTCATCACGCCGCCTCCCCCAGGAGGAAGATGAAACAACAGCGTAGCGCGGCTGCCCGCTGGCGGCCATCCTCGGACCTGAGGGTCAGGCGCCCGGCTTAGTCCACAGCTGCCCGTCTGACCAGTTCCACCAGTCTGCAGGCTCGCATTTCCGTTCCTGGCCCAGGTCCGGGTGCGCGTAGCCGACCTGTGGCAGGTCGTACAGCATCGCGGCCAGCGAACTGCACACAACGTGGCCCGGCAGCAGGTCGTGATCGGAAGGCCACCGCCACAAGGGATCGATTGCCTTGGACAAGTCGGCCAGGTCCAGAGCAGCGCAGGCGTCCTCGGCGATGCCCACCCAGTCATATTGGATACCCAGGGACTTGGCACACGAGCCGAGCAAGAGGGTCAGCTGATCGTGATCATCCAGCTTGGGCTGGTCATGGTTGGACCGCGTCCGACCATCGCTGAGCCAGTTCGTGCAATCAACCAAGCCGACGCCGCCCGGCTGACCCTGGATCCCGATCCATCGCCCTTTCTGGTCCTGGTGGGTGATGATTGCCACATGGTTAGCGACGGCGGGCAGACCGCGCAGTGCCTCGCCGACCCGGATCAGGTCACTCTCCAAGCTCGCAGAGGTCCAAACCGCAAGCACATCACCAGGGGCAGCAGCCAGAGTCGTCATGGCAGCCATCATGTCGCATCCGGCCGCGTAGCGTACAGGTGCCAAGCGCGTTTGTCCGGCACGCCCGCAACGCCGCGTTCCAGGCCATTGACACTCGGCCTTGGCTCAGTCCCAGAGGATGGATCCGCAGGCGGCGCAGGTGCCAGTCTCGTAGTCCCGGGCGTCCGCTGGGTGCGCGCACTCCCGCTGAGCCGGTAGCTCCGGTGCGGCAGGCTCGCTGCCGCCAGGCGCGGCGGCCATGTCGGACGCGCTCACAGCAGGGACCGGGGCCCCGGCGGCCGCGCGCGACGCAGCCTGGCCGGGTGATACCGGCGCAGCGGCGGCGGGCCGCGCAGAGACGAGAGCCTCGCCAGGATCAGGTACCGGGTCGTCTCCCACGTAGTACCGCAGTGCCGACCGGACTATCTCCCGGCACCACTCCGCCGGGGTCCACCCGGCAAACTCAGGCCGCGCCAGCACCTGCTCTATCCGCGCGGCGTCAGCTTGGGAAACCTTCAGCCCGATGGGGACCCAGACCGAATCGGGCCGCCTGGGATGTGCCATGCAATTTAAGGTACCCAGAACGGGCAGTCTGGAGCGCGAGCGCTCCCGGCGGCCGCCAACATGATCATCGCTGGAGGATGAGCGAACGGTGAAGCTGGCGTAGCGCACCGGGTAGTAGCCGAGGCTCCCCAGCCCGGCAGGTCCATACCGGTACATGCCGTTGGTGACGGCGGCCACGCGGGCGCCGTTGATCTGCGCCGAGATGGTGGTGCCACGGGTGGTGAGGCTCAGCGTGTAGGCGCGGGCGGCGGCGACGCTTCCTGATGCGAGTGTCACGGCTGCCCGGCCGCTGGCCACGATCTGCCAGGCGCCGTTGCTGCGGATTTTCAGCTCGTAGCCGCGGAACTGGCTGACGGTGGTCCTGCGGAAGCCCTGGAACCGTGCGATAAGCGTGGCGCCGGGCGCCGGGAACGCTGCTCCGGACGCCGGGAGGATAACGCGGGCCGAGACGGTGTAGTCGCGCCAGGTGTTCTGGCCGATGATCGCGTATGGGGCGGGTGACCGGCCGAGGTTCTGCCATTCCACGGGCTCCCCCACTACCGTCTGGGTCAGCACGTCATGCACGTACCCGAACGACCCTTCTATCGGGGCGAGCATATTCGCCATGCCGGCGCTGTCGGGGGTGGCGGTGTACTGCACTGGCATCGGCCCGGCGGCCGGGACCGCAGGTGGGTGGCCGTCCGCCCGTGACTGCCCGGTGGTCGTGGTGAACGTATAGATGTACCCGGGTTGCAGCAGTGCGGTGAAGGCACCCTTGTGAGGGATGATGTCGCCGTGCTGGATGAACTGGCCGGGCCCGCGCAGGTTGGTACTCCACACGTGCACCACCCGGGCCGGCAGGCCGCCGGTGACGTGGACGGTGACCCGTTGCGCCGCGTCGGCTACGGAGGTCTGCGCCACCAGGGTCCATGCGGAGCGGCCGGGCGCCAGGTAGGTGTCGTAAGAACCGCCGGAGGGCAGGGCGCCGTTAGCCCCGGCGGCGTGCCGCCAGCCGGGGGCGGTGAACTGAGTGGTCTGGGCGATCACCCAGGTCAGGGGCGTGACGTAGTAGTAGCCGTCCCAGGGAAGGTCGGCCAAGACCAGGCCCCGGTTCTGGTGCGGGAGATCCGGCGGCATCGCGTCGATGAGCGGCCACACCAGGATGCCCGTGATCCCGGCCTGGTTGTAGGCGTTGTTGAGCGCCCGGGCCAGACCGCCCGGCCCCGGCAGCGCGGGATTGGTTCCGGTGGCGGGGGTAGCCCCGAGCTCGGATTCCCACAGTGGCTTGCCCGTGTGGGCCGCCAGGGTCCGCGCCTGGGCGGTTATCACGCACCGGTACCCGGTAGTGGGCAGCCCGCAGCTGTCGTGGACGCCCATGACACTGACCGCCCGGCCGAAGGACGGATCGGTGGCCATGTCACCTGCGACGGCCTGCCAGGCGTGCAGCGGGGCGTACCCCAGCCGCCGGCCGTGTCCGTCCCGGAGTTGCGGGGTGTCATCGGCGGCGACGATCTGAGTGCCGGTGAACCCGGCGGCGTCCAGCGCCGCGCGCAGGATCACGAACCAGGCCCGCTGGACCGGGGTGCCCTGGTAATGCTCGTTCCAGCCGCCGACGTAACTGACCGCCAGGCCGTTTTCCCGGGCACACCGGAGCCAGTCGACGACATACCCCACGTCCGCCCGGCTCCACAGGCCTCCGCTGCGGTCGCGGACCCAGGCCGGAGCCGACCATTGCAGGCCATACAGCTTGATCGCGGGATTACGCGCCAGGGCCTGGCGGGCCAGCCAGAACTCATAGCCAGCCCCGCAGGCCAGCCGGCCCTTGACCGCCTCCACGGACGGCTCCGAGCCATCCGAGGAGAAACCACCACCGCCGATCTCCAGCTTCAGCATCTGCAACGAGGCCCCGAAGTGCGGCGAGAACAGGTAATCGAGGATCTGCTCGCGCTCACGCGGCGGATAGTCGATCAGCAGCCGCGAGTTACCGCCACCCCCGCTGATCGCGCCGATGCCCTGAAATACCGGGCCAGGACGGGCACCGTTGATGACGATCGTGGCCCGATACGGCACGATGGCGGCCGCAACCAGCGTTCCGTTGTGTGGCCTGGCCGACGGTGCGGCGGTAACAGCCGTACTGCAGGCGGTAACCAGCGCTACCGCTACCGCTACCGCGGCCACGGCCACGGCCACGGCTATCGCAGTGCGGCTCCACATTCCCACGTCACCCGATCGCGCTTGCGAGGGCTGGCCGACGTGCTGGGCCAGCATGCCGCAGTTGGCTACGTGCGCCCGGACACAGCCCAGCGGCGGGAGCAAGGCGGGCGGCGATCGGGTACGGAGCATCGACAGTCAAGGTCATCAACAGCCAATCTGCCAGGTAGGCGACCAAGACCTTCTCACACAATGAGGTAACGGGGAACCACTGCGGAAAGTTGCGGCCGGACCCTGCCGGACCGGTACTCATGAAGGTTATTCCTCCGCGCCGGGACGCGTAGGGGTATCAACCAGGCACGGCACCGCGGTCGCTGATCCGGGCGAGGCCGAGGGTCGCCAGGCAGGCGATCGCGAGCAGCGAGTAAGGGACCAGGTCCGAGGTGGCCTGGGCCAGGGCCCCGCTGCCCGCAGCCGCCACGGCCTGGCCCGCGGCCCAGGCGAGGTTACCCAGCCCGAAGGCGAGCCCCTGGTCCAGCCGCTGATGCTGAGCGCCCTCGCTCACCAGCGTCATGGCCGGGGTGAACAGCGTCCCGAAGCAGGGCATGCCCACGATCAGCACCGGGACGAGCACCCACGCCGACGCCAGCGTGGGCGCCAGCAGGCTGACCGTCACCGCGCCGACCAGCGAGCACCTGACCGGAACGATGGCACCCCGCCGGTCGGCCGCCCGCCCCGCGACCGGTGACAATGCCGCCTCCACCCCGGCCGAGGCCAGGAACGTCCCCGCAATGACCAGGGCCGTGACCCCGAGATCCGCCATCCGCAGCGGCACCAGCACATCCAGCACGCCGAACGCCAGGCCCGCCAGCATCGTCAGCCACAGCCCGGGACCCAACCGGCGGTCCCCCACCGCGGTGAACGCCTCCCGCAGCCCCTGCCGGACCGCTTCGGGCGGCGCCGGCATGGCAAACGCCACCGCCATCAGCACCCCGCCCGC
>JBAUAY010000131.1:0-17178 GCA_049676235.1 Streptosporangiaceae bacterium | reverse complement strand
AGAGCACATCCCCGCGACCGCCGACGGCGTTCCAGGGCTACCTCGACCAGCACGACATCAAGCGCCTGCGCTCATGGCGAGCCGTCAGCTAAGCCACAGCGACCAAGATCCCCGACAGAGTCAAGCTAAGGAGCTCCTCTACCTGAGTTTCAGCAGGAAGGGCCGGCCGGGAGCGCCGCGGCGACCAGCTCGGCGAATTCCCGGGCCAGGGGGCTAAGCGCGTTCCACTGGCGGGCGGCCCACCCGACGGTAAGAGGTTCCAGTGCGGGGATCGGGACGGTACGGACCGGACTGCCCGGCGGGACCGCGCGCCTGGGCAGGATGGCGTGGCCGACGCCGAGTTCGGCGAGCAGGACCGCGGTGTCCCAGTCGGCCACGCTGACCGGTGCGGGAGGGCTGATCCCCAGGCGGACGAACCGTTCCTCCAGGCGCTGCCGGGAGGCGGAATTTTCCGGGTAAGCGATGTAGCGGATCGCCGCCAGGTCGCTGGCGTCGATGAAGTCCCGTTCCGCCAGCGGGTCGTCGGCATGCACGGCCAGCACCCACGGCAGGTCGATGACGGGCCGCTGCTGGATGCCGGACGGCCCCTGTCCGAGGGTGATCCAGGCCAGGTCAGCCCGGCCGTCGCGAAGCACTTCGATGCACCGGCGGCTCGAATAGGCCGACTGGAACTCCAAGGTGACGTCCGGGTGGCGGCGCCGGAAGGCGACGATCGCGCCGGCCATGAAGTGCCGTACCGTGACGCCGCCGGTGGTGACGCTGACCGTGCCGCCGTGGCCGTCGCGGAGCTCGCCGAGGTGGCGGAGCGCGGCGTCGAGGGAGGCGATGCCGCCGAGCGCCGCCTGGTAAAGGATCCGCCCGGCCGGTGTCGGTGCTACGCCGCGGGGCTGGCGCTCGATCAGGGCCAGGCCGGTTTCGCGTTCCAGCCGCTTGATGTGCTGACTGACCGCCGACTGGGTGCAGGACAGGGCCCGGGCCACCGCGCTCAGGTTGCCCGTTTCGTACACCGTGATGAACACACGCAGGTCATCGAGCGTCACATTCCCAAGATATCTCTATGACCTTTATGAGGAAATCCGGGAATTGACTTGGGTCAATCTTGCTCACACGATGGTGTCAGCAGCCAGGAAAGCCGCGTTCCCGGCTGCAGGCGGCAACCCGTCCCGCGGGGCCGGACCGGTGTCACCTGACGGCCCGGGGCGTACGGCGCTGATACCGGAGGGGCACCACGGGCGGGTGCCGACCGGACCCGGAGAAAGGAGGCACCACATGACCACCGGCCTGCGGAACGGGGAGCCCGTGATCGAGGCCGTAGCCGAGGCACTGGCCTCGCGCGGCGCGGCCGCGATCGCGCATCCCGGCGGCACGCTGCTAGCCCACCTGGAGCGCGTCCACGCGCTGCTCGGGGAATGGGGCGCCCGGCCGACGCTACGGATCGCCGGGCTGTGTCACGCCTGGTACGGCACCGACGGCTTCCAGCCCGCGCTGGGCGACCCCCGCGACCGGGCGGAGCTGGCCGCGATTACCGGCGCGGAGACCGAAGCAATCGTGTACTTCTACGCCAGCTGCGACCGCCGCTTTTCCTACCCCCGCCTCGCTAAGCGCGAAGGGCCGTTCAAGGACCGCTTTACCGGCACCGTGCTCCGCCCGCCGCTGCGGCTGCGGCGTGACTTCGCCGAACTCACCGCGGCCAACGAGCTGGATATCGCGGCAGTCAACCCGGACCTACGCGCCCGGCACGGGCAGGACCTGCTCCGGCTGTTCACCTCATGGCAGGCCCTCCTCAGCGACGCGGCACGGCAGGCCGCCGCCGCGACCTTGCGGGGACCAGAAAGAGCGTCAGAAGATCACGGAACGTTACGGTCTACGTCCGCCCAGCTTCCAGCAAGCTCTAAGACTCTTCTAAGGGAATATGCAATTCGAGTTGTAAGTTACTTGCCAGTGGAGGGTGAAGGTCGAAATCCGGCCAAATCCCCACAAAACCATCTCAGAGGTGAGGCAAGGATGTACTTCACAACTTTTGACCCGTTCGGCCGGGATTTCCAGCGCCAGGTCGACCGGCTGACCCGGCACGCGTTCGGCCAGGCCGGCGGCATGCCGCTGGATGTCGTGCGGCACGAGAACGACGTCACGCTGCGGCTTGACGTACCCGGCATCGACCCCGAGCAGATCGAGGTCACCGTGGACCGCGGGATCCTGACCATCAGCGGGAAGCGGGACGAGGAGCGGACCGAGAACGACAAGTTCTTCGTGCGCGAGCGCACGATGGGCACGTTCACCCGCCGGATGCGGCTGCCGGAGAGCCTGAACGCCGAGGCGGTCGAGGCCAGCCACGCCAACGGCGTCCTCGAGGTCCGGATCCCGGTCCTGGAGCAGGCGAAGCCGCGCAAGGTCGAGGTCCAGAAGGTTGAGGTCCGCCAGGCGGACGACCAGCCGGAGCTCGCCGCCTGACCTAGCCAGGCAAGCTAGCCGAGTACACGAGCGGCCGGCGGGCGCGGATGCGTCCCGCCGGCCGCTTACCAACTGGCAGGAGGAGGAACTGCCATGGCATCGTCACCGCTCGAGGACGAGAACGCCGCGCTGTACACCGTGGGGCAGGTGGCGGAGATGCTCGCCGTCAAGCAGGCCTTCCTGCGCCGGGTGGACACGCTGCAGGTAGTCTCGCCGCAGCGGTCAGCCGGGGGGCAGCGCCGCTACACGCGCTATGAGATCCGCATCATCCAGCAGGTGATGACGATGGCTGACGAGGGCATCACGCTGCAGGCGATCCGCCGCATCATCGAGCTGGAGGGGCAGCTCGCCGCGGTGACCAGGGAACGGGACGAACTGGCCCGTCGTCTGGCCGACCTGCGTTAAAAGACACCGCGTTAAAGGAAAGACACCGCGTTAAAGGACCGGCCCGCGGTTAAGGACACGGCGTTAAGGGACACCGCGTTAGCGGCTTCGGGTCTCGGCTGGTTCGGCCTCCGCGAGCTGCTCAAGGACGGGCAGCGCCTCGGCCAGCGCGCAGCGCTGCGCCGAAGTGAGCAGCCCCAGGCTCGCGGTCAGCACGAGGGTGCTCTCGGTGCGGATGCGCTCCAGCGCGTCCTGGCCGCGCGGGGTGATGGCCAGCGTGCTCGCGCGCGCGTCGCTGGGGTCGGCGAACCGGCGCACGTAGCCGCTGTCTTCCAGGGCGGTCACCAGCCGGGTGAGGGTGGACGGCGCGATGCCCTCGGCCGCGGCCAGGTCACCCAGCCGCATCGGCCCGGACCGCTCCACGGTCGCCAGCGCCGCAAGCTGCGTGGGCGTCAGGCCGGCCAGCTCGTGTCGGCGCAGCCGACGGGACAGCCGGGCCAGCGCGACCCGCAGTCTGGTGACGTCGACCGCGGGCGCCTCGTCAGTGCCGGCCCCGTCAGTGCTGGCCTGCTCAGTGCTGGCCTCGTCTGTGCTGGCCTCAGCTGGGGTCGTCGTGACGACCGATTCCGCGCTCACCTTTTCAGCCTACGCCGTGCGAGCCGTACCCTGGAGTCCAGCGGAAAGGCGGGAACCAACGTGGCGATGGGGCCGAGCGTCTCCTACTCCATCACGGTGCGGCTCGAGGTGGCCAGCCGCGGCCGCGCCGTGAGCGAGATCACCCGGGCCGTGGAGCAGTCCGGCGGCGTCGTGACGGCGCTCGACGTGACCGCCGGGCGGAACGACCGGCTGCGGATAGACGTCACCTGCGCCGCGCGCGACACCGATCACGCCGAAGCCATCGTGACCACGCTGGGCGGTATCGACGGCGTGACCGTGCACAAGGTCAGCGACCGCACGTTCCTGCTGCACCTGGGCGGGAAGATCGAGATGCGCTCCAAGGTGCCGCTGCGGAACCGGGACGACCTGTCGATGGCCTACACCCCGGGCGTCGGGCGAGTGGCGATGGCGATCGCGGGGAACCGGCAGGACGCGCGCCGCCTGACCATCAAGCGGAACTCGGTGGCCGTGGTCACCGACGGCTCGGCCGTGCTCGGCCTGGGCAATATCGGTCCCTACGCCGCGCTGCCGGTCATGGAGGGCAAGGCGGCCCTGTTCAAGCGGTTCGCCGACATCGACGCCTGGCCGATCTGCCTGGACAGCCAGGACACCGACGAGATCGTCCGCGCGGTACAGCTGATCGCGCCCGGGTTCGGCGGCATCAACCTGGAGGACATCAGCGCGCCGCGCTGCTTCGAGGTGGAGCGCCGGCTGCGCGGGCTGCTCGACATCCCGGTGTTCCACGACGACCAGCACGGCACCGCGATCGTGGTGATGGCCGCGCTGACGAACGCGCTGCGAGTGGTGGGCAAGAAACTTTCCGAGGTGCGCATCGCCATGGCCGGCGCTGGCGCCGCGGGCACCGCCGTGCTCAAGCTGCTGCTCGGCGCGGGGGCCAATGCCGCCGACGTGGTGGTCTGCGACGACAACGGATCGGTGCACCTGGGCCGCCCGGGCCTGGACGAGAGCCTGGGCTGGATCGCGGAGAACACCAACTCCGGCGGCTACGCGGGGAACCTGGCCGGGGCGGTGCGGGACGCCGACGTGTTCATCGGGCTATCCGCGCCGGGCATCTTGTCGGGCGCCGACATCGCGGCCATGGCGGCCAACGCCATCGTCTTCGCGCTGGCCAACCCCGACCCGGAGGTGGATCCGGAGGCGGCCATGGAGCATGCGGCCGTGGTGGCCACCGGCCGCAGCGATTACCCCAACCAGATCAACAACGTGCTGGCCTTCCCCGGCGTGTTCCGCGGGCTGCTCGACGCGCAGAGCCGGATCGTCACCGACGGCATGCTGATCGCCGCCGCGCACGCGCTCGCGGATGTCGTGTCACCGGACGAGATCGGGCCGCACTACATCATTCCCTCGGTGTTCCACCCCGACGTCGCCTCGTCGGTCGCGGTCGCGGTCAGGGACGCTGCGACCGAGCAGCCTGAGCGCTGATAGATATTGATAGATATATGGACGAAATGGCATCGGAAGTCCTGGCGGGCCGTCTGCTCGTCGCCACCCCGGTGCTCGGGGACCCCAACTTCCGACGCACCGTCGTCCTGGTCGTGGAGCACGAGTCCGAGCAGGGCACGCTCGGCGTGGTGCTGAACCGGCCGACCAAGGTCCCCGTCGGCCAGGTGCTCGAGCCGTGGACGGAGCTGGCCACCGACCCGTCCGTGGTGTTCAACGGCGGCCCGGTCGCGCCGAACAGCGCGCTCGCCCTGGCCCACGTGCCGGGCACCGGCGAGCCGGTGGGCTGGCACCCGCTGGACGGCGCGCCCGCCATGACGCGGCTCGGCCTGGTCGACCTGGACGCCCCGCCGGGCCTGCTTGCCGCCGAGATCGTCTCGCTGCGGGTCTACGTCGGCTACGCCGGCTGGAGCGCGGGCCAACTCAACGCGGAGATCGACGAGGGCGCCTGGTACGTGGTGCCCGCCGAGACGTCCGACGCGTTCTGCGCCGAGCCGGGGCGGCTGTGGCCGGCCGTGTTGCGCCGTCAGGGTGGTGAACTCGCCTACGTCGCGACCTACCCGGACGACCCGGGCCTGAACTAGCCGGGCACGCGATGCCCGGACCGCGTAGACTCGCCCACGTGAGTGAGACTGAAGTTCTCCCCCAGCAGGAGACGCGCGTCCACGAGGATGCCCGGCCCGACACGTCGCACGGCGACGGCGATCACGAGCGGTTCGCACACTACGTGCAGAAGGACAAGATCGTCGACAGCTCGGTGTTGGGCACGCCCCTGGTCGCGCTCTGCGGCAAGGTGTGGGTGCCCAGCCGGGATCCCAAGCGCTACCCGGTCTGTCCCACCTGCAAGGAGATCTACGAGCAGCTTCCCTCGGGCGACGGCGGGAACGACTGAGCGCTGCCCAGGGGGGTTCCGGGAGGTCGTCCTCCCGGGCCAGCGCGGCGTGCCGTTGCCAGCGCGGGGCGGCACACCCCGGTAACATCTCGGCCTCGTGACCACCCCTCGATCTGACGCCGCTGACACCCAGACCGTTCGGGATGATCTTCTTCCTGGTCTTCGCGGGTGGCAGAAGGATGCCTACCACGAGTACTTCCGCACCCTCCGTCGCGACTTCCTGCTAGTCGCCACGCCGGGAGCGGGCAAGACCGCGTACGCGCTCACCGTCGCGGCCGAACTGCTCGCCCGGCGCGAGGTCGCGACGCTCACCATCGTCACGCCGACCGAGCACCTTAAGCACCAGTGGGCGCAGGCGGCCGGCCAGTTCGGCATCGCGATTGACCCGGCGTACCGGAACGCCCAGGGCCGGGCCGGGGCCGACTTCGCCGGGGTGGCCGTCACCTACGCCCAGGTCGCCGCGCACCCGGCGCTGCACAGGCAGCGCACGCAGAACCGGCGCACGCTAGTCATCTTCGACGAGATCCACCACGCGGGCGACGCGCTGTCCTGGGGAGACGCGGTCAAGGAGGCGTTCGATCCGGCCCGGCGCAGGCTCGGACTGACCGGCACGCCGTTCCGCAGCGACGCGAACCCGATCCCGTTCGTCACTTACACGGGCGAACCAGGCGGCGGCAAGCGCAGCGCCTCGGACTACGTCTACGGCTACGGGCCCGCCCTGGAGGACAGCGTGGTCCGTCCGGTGATCTTCCTCGCCTACTCCGGCGAGATGCGCTGGCGGACCCGGGTCGGCGACGAGATCACCGCGACCCTGGGCGCGCCGATGACCAAGGACCAGATCGCGCAGGCCTGGCGGACCGCCCTGGATCCGGCGGGGGAGTGGGTCAGCCGGGTGCTCGAGGCCGCCGACAAGCGGCTGACCGAGGTCCGCCGCGGCATGCCCGATGCGGGCGGCCTGGTCATCGCGGGCGACCACGAGGACGCGCGGGCCTACGCCGCCCTGCTGCGCGGTCTGACCGGTAAGCGGCCCGTGGTGGTGCTGTCCGACGACAAGACCGCGAGCAAGAAGATCTCCTCCTTCGCCACCTCGGGCGACCGCTGGATGGTAGCCGTACGGATGGTCTCCGAGGGCGTGGACATCCCGCGGCTGGCCGTCGGCGTGTACGCCACCAGCGTGTCCACCGCCCTGTTCTTCGCCCAGGCGGTCGGCCGGTTCGTCCGCGCCAGGCAACGGGGTGAGACCGCGTCGGTGTTCCTCCCGTCGGTTCCCGTGCTGCTGTCCTACGCCGCCGAACTCGAGGCCGAACGAGACCATGTACTCCGATCCCCGCACGCTGAGACGCCCGAGGACGAGGCCGCGCTCGCCGAGGCACAGCGGCAGCGCGACACGCCAGACACGCCTCTCGAGCCGGCCTTCCAGGCCCTCAACGCATCCGCGCACTTCGACCGGGTGCTGTACGACGGCGGGGAGTTCGGTACCGCCACGGCGGCCGGCTCGCCGGAGGAAGAGGACTACCTCGGCCTGCCCGGCCTGCTGGAGCCGGACCAGGTCCGGACGCTGCTCCGCAAGCGCCAGGACGCCCAGGTCGCCGCCCGCAGCACTGCCGCCAGAACCCTCGCGCCCGGCGTACCCGCCCCTGAGACGACATCAGCCCCGCAGGCTCCTCCCGCCACCCCCCCGGTGAGCCGCCAGGCCCTCGCCGCGCTGCGCAAGGAACTCAACGGCCTGATCGGGGCCTGGAGCCACCGGACCGGCCAGCCACACGGGGTCATCCACGCCGAATTGCGCCGAACTTGCGGCGGCCCGCCCCTGCCTCAGGCGACCGCCGACCAGATCCGGACCCGCATCGACACCATCCGCCGCTGGGCCATTGCCGGCCGCTGACCGCGTTCAATCGCCACCCAGTCCGGGAATCTGCTCCTCGAGCAGCGGGGTGCCGGCGAGTTCGACGCCGGCTGTCTTCATCTCGTCGATGGCCTTCGCGGTGGACTCCGGTGTGACGCCCGCGGTGAGGTCGAGCAGGACCCGGGTCGCGAAGCCGGCGCGTGCCGCGTCCGCGGCGGTGGCGCGCACGCAGTAGTCCGTGGCGATGCCCACGACGTCAACCTCGTAGACGCTGCGTTGCCGCAGCCAGTCGGCGAGCGAGGTCCCCGCGTCATCGACGCCCTCGAATCCGCTGTACGCCGCGGCGTGCGTTCCCTTCCTGAAGATTGCCGCTACGCGCGTCGTGTCCAGGTCGGGATGGAAACGGGCGCCGGGCGTCCCGGCGACGCAGTGCGTCGGCCACGAGGATGCGTAGTCCGGGTCGTCAGAGAAATGGCTACCCGGGTCGACGTGGTAGTCGCTGGTCGCCACGACATGGCCATAGCCCTGGCCGTCCTGGAGATATCGGCTGATCGCCCGGGCGACGTCGCCACCACCGTCGACGGCGAGCGAGCCGCCCTCGCAGAAGTCGTTCTGGACATCGACGATGATCAGTGCGCGCATGGGGCCAACGGTATCCTCCGGACGCGGGAGGCGTGGTGGCTCGGGTTGACCCTTGGAACCCGGCTACCCGCCGACGTCGGCGGGAGTGCCGTTGGTGATGCGGATGAGTTCGGCGTAGGACGTGGGGAACACGGTGTGCGGATGAGCCGCCGCGGCCCAGATCACGTCGTATTTGTCCAGCCAGGTGTCGACCAGGGTGCGGATCGGCGCGGGGTGGCCGACCGGGGCGACACCGCCGATAGCCTGACCGGTCCAGTCCCGCACCGAGCGCGCGTCCGCCCGCTGCACCAAGGAAACGCCGGTAAGCGCGGCCACCTTGGTCGTGTCCACGCGGTGGGCACCGCTGGTCATGACGAGCAGCGGCGCCCCGTCCGCGTTGAACACCAGGCTGTTCGCGATGGCGCCGATTTCGCAGCCGAGCTGCGCGGCCGCCGCCGCGGCCGTCGGCGCGCTTTCCGGCAGTTCCCTCACTTCGCCCGCAACGCCCAGGTCACGAAGCACGGCCGCGAATCTCGCGAAGTCAACTGGCATGCGAGCAGGCTAGCCGGGCCGCACCCGGCCAGGCGAACCGTTTACGACCGGTAGCAGTGGGCGTCGGTGCCCGCAGCCCGTCAGGAATGCCTTGAAGGGCAACTGCCGTTCAGCGCCGGCCCGCGTCATGACGTCGCGCTGGCCGTGTCGTTGAACGAGGTATCCACGTAGTCGCTGAAGTTCACGTGCACCGGGATCAGCCCGGCCGAGGTGAACGCGTCGGAGACCTGCTGCTCAGAGCTGATGACCGCGGGCGTGATGGGCACCGCGTCGGACGCGTCGTCGCTGGCCGCCTTCTGCATGACGCCGGCCGGTAGTCCGGTCGCCTTGGCCCAGACGTTCGCCCAGGCTGACAGGTGACTGGTGGCCCAGGCGTGCGCCTGCGCGAGCAGCTTGAGGTAGTCGCTGATCGCAGCGGCCTTGGCCGGGTCCGCCAGCGCGGCGCGGGACGCGACGGCGAACGAGTAGGGGCTGCCGTATCCGGTTCCGGTAACCAGCGCCCGGGCGTTGTCCTGCACCTCGGCTTGCTCGACGAACGGCGACCAGATGTCCCACGCGTCGACGTGCCCCGAGCTCAGTGCGGCCAGCCCCTCGGCCGGCTGCAGGTAGCTGAGCGTCACGTCGTGCACGGTCAGGCCCGCCTTGGTCAGCACCGTGAGCAGGTGGTAGTCGGCCGAGCTGCCCTGAGCCACCGCGATCCGCTTGCCGCGGAGCTGCGCGACCGAGGTGATCGGCGAGTTCTTCGGCACCAGCAGTGCCGATCCGAGCGGGTTGGCCTGGTAGGCGCCGACGATGGCGATCTTGTCACCGCCCGCCGCGGCGAA
Organism: Streptosporangiaceae bacterium; assembly: GCA_049676235.1. Lineage (GTDB taxonomy): Bacteria > Actinomycetota > Actinomycetes > Streptosporangiales > Streptosporangiaceae > Palsa-504. The sequence goes on along the minus strand of JBAUAY010000131.1, from coordinate 7,490 downwards.
CACCGGCGGCGCATTGCCGACGCCGCCGACGTCTACGGCGCCTGCGCCCATGGCCTGCAGAATCGGCGGCCCCGAGGTGAAGTCCGACCAGGTCACCTTGAACGGCAGCTTGCTGATCAGGCCCGCCGCGGTCAGCAGCGCCTGGGCCCCGGTGCCGGCCTGGTCGCCGACGTGCAGGGTCACGCCGGAGACGCTGGTCTGGTTCGCGCTGCTCGTCCCGGTTGAGCTGGCCGACGCGCTGCTGCTGGCGGAGGCACTGCTGGTCGAGGACGGGGAGGACGACGAGCAAGCCGCTGCGGTGAGGGTGGCTAGGCTTACGGCGGCCGCGACGGCCAGGGTGCGGCGCGTGGACCTTACCGCCGAGCGGGGAACCCAGTTCGTTCGGTTCATTATTGTCCTTCCGTAGTGACGCCGAGCTCGGTGAGCAGGCGATGTCGCAGGGCAACCAGGCCGGGGTGATCGCGGTCTCGCGGGCGCGGGACGCCCACCGGCCCGCTGAAGGAGATCTGGCCGCCGGCCAGGACCAGCACCCGGTCGGCGAGGACGAGCGCCTCGTCCACGTCGTGCGTGACGAGCAGGACCGCGGGCCGGTGGCGTTCCCACAGCCGCAGCACCAGGCGGTGCATGGCGATCCTGGTCAGCGCGTCGAGCGCGCTGAACGGCTCGTCGAGCAGGAGCAGGCTGGGCTCGCGGACCAGGGCCCGGGCCAGCGCGGCCCGCTGCGCCTCGCCGCCGGACAGGGTCAGCGGCCAGGCGCCGGCCCGCTCGGTGAGGCCTACCTCCTCCAGCGCGCGGCGGCCCACCGTGTCGGGGTCTTCCGCCCGCAGTCCCAGGGACACGTTGGCCAGCACCCGGCGCCACGGCAGCAGCCTTGGCTCCTGGAACGCGACCGCGACCGGGCCGGACACGCTGAGCTCGCCGGTCACCTCCCGGTCGAGCCCGGCCAGGGCGCGGAGCAGCGTGGACTTGCCGGTTCCGCTCACGCCGAGCAGGGCCACGAACTCGCCGGGCTCGATGTCGAGGTCCACCCCGTCCAGCACCGGGCGGCCGTCGAACGCCCGGGTCAGCCCGCGCACCCGCGCGGCCGGCCCGGCAGCCGTCACGCCGGGATCGGCTATTCGAGAAGTCCGCGACGCCATGCCAGCGCCCTCCTTTCCAGCAGCCGGACCAGGGCGTCGGTGATCAGGCCAAGGACCGCGTAGACGGCCAGCGCGACCAGGATCACGTCGTTGCGCAGGAACTGCGTGGCCTGGCTGATCATGAAGCCGAGGCCGGCGTTGGCGTTGACTTGTTCGGCCACGACCAGGGCGAGCCAGGCCACGCCGAGGCTCTGCCGCAGGCCGGTCAGCGCCTGCGGCAGCGCACCGGGCAGGATGACGTGCCGGATCGTCTCGCTCTTGCTGAGCCGCAGCACCTGGCCGACCTCGGCCAGCTTGGCGTCCACGCTGCGGATGCCGGCGAAGGTGTTCAGGTAGAGCGGGATCGCGGCGCCGAGCGCGATCAGGATGATCTTGGGCAGCTCGCCGATCCCGAACCAGACGATGAACACCGGGATCAGGCCGAACAGCGGGAGCATCCGCAGGACCTGCAGCAGCGGGTCGATCGCGTTCTCGCCGAGCCTGCTCAGCCCGGCGACCAGGGCGAGCAGCACGGCAACGGTGCCGCCGATCGCGAAACCGACCGCCATCCGCTCCAGCGAGACGAGCATCGCGTCCTGCAACGTGCCGTAGGCGGGGGAGTTCGTCGTCACCAGCGTGGCGGCGGTGTGCCAGATGGCCGTCGGCGGCGGCAGCTTCTGCGCCGGGATCAGCCCGGCGGAGCTGAGCAGCTGCCAGAGCAGGACGACGGCTACCGGGCTGATCAGCCGGTACCAGCCTCGGTAGCGCCGCCGCCGGGCCTGCCGCGCCGGCCGGGCGAACGGGTCGTCGAGGGATGCGGCTGCTAGGGCGGGAGCCTGGCCGAGGTCCCGGGTTTCTGTACGCGCGATAAGCCCCGTGTCAGCGGTTTCAGGCATGGGAAAACCTCGGATCGAGCATGGGAACCTCAGATCGAGCGAGCTTGGTTGAGGGGAGCGGGCGGGCGCGGGGCCCGCGTGAAGGCGCTCAGCTCTGAGCGGCCCGGGGCGGCGGACAGGTCGCGCTGGACTGCAGCCCGAAGTCGGTGTACAGGCGCGCTACGAGCAACTCGCGGTGACCCATGGCAATACCGTAAGCCAAATACCTATAAAGTCAATAGGTTTTATTGACAAAGCCGTCTACCAGCCGAAGCTGAAGATGTCCGTACCGTTCATGGGCGTGTGCCGGGTGATCAGGGCTGACGTTCGATAACGCTTAGGACTCGGCTCCATCCGGGTCGAAGATGGTGGGGATGGCGGGGTAGCCGCGGGATAGCTGCAGCGCGTACGGCGGCAGCTCGGCCAGCGACTCGCGGTGCCGCGCCCGGGCCTGTTCCACCCCGGAGACCCCAGAGACCCCAGAGACCCCTTCAGCCCCCGAACGGCCGACGACTTCGCCGTCGGCCACCAGCGGCACGAGCAGTTCCCGGTCCAGCGGCCCGGGTTCCGGCGGCGTCAGGCTGACCCGCTCGCTCAGTGCGGTGCCGTGCTGGTCCCGGTGCCGCACCGCCCACTTGCGCCCGCCGCGTCCCGGCTTGCCGACCGAGCGCTTGGCCACCGGTTCCATCTCATCGTCATCGGCGGCCGAGGACCGGGCCACCAGCTTGTACACCAGCGCTGCCGTCGGCGCGCCCGAACCGGTGACCAGCGACGTGCCCACCCCGTAGCCGTCCACCGGGACCGCGCCGAGCGCCGCGATGGAGTACTCGTCCAGGTCGCCGGTCAGGACGATCCGGGTGTGCGTGGCGCCCAGCTCGTCGAGCAGCGCGCGGACCTGCCGAGCCAGCACCGGCAGGTCGCCGCTGTCGATCCGCACCGCGCCCAGGTCACGACCCGCCACCTCGACCGCGGTTCGTACCGCCCGCGGTACGTCGTAGGTGTCCACCAGCAGCGTGGTGGCCGTGCCGAGCGCCTCGAGCTGAGTCCGGAAGGCGTGCCGCTCGCTGTCGTGCACCAGGGTGAAGGCGTGGGCGCTGGTGCCCGCGCTCGGGATCCCGTGCTCGTACCGCGCCCGCAGGTTCGATGTGGACGCGAAGCCGGCGATGTAGGCCGCCCGGGCGCTGGCCACCGCGGCCCGCTCGTGGGTCCGCCGCGAGCCCATCTCGATCAGCGGGCGGTCGCCGGCCGCCGTCACCATCCGGGACGCGGCCGAGGCGATCGCGCAGTCGTGGTTGAGGATGGACAGGGTGACGGTTTCCAGCAGCACCGCCTCGGCGAACGTGCCCTCCACGACGAGGATCGGCGAGCCGGGGAAGTAACAATCCCCCTCGGAGTAACCCCAGATGTTTCCGCCGAAACGGTAAGCTTCGAGGAAAGCCAGTGTCGGCTCATCCACGATGCCCGCGCCGCCGAGGAACTCCAGGTCGGCCAGGCCGAAGCGGAACCGCTCTATCGCGTCGAGCAGCCGTCCGGTGCCTGCCACCACGCCGTACCTGCGGCCATGCGGCAGGTGCCTGGCGAAAACCTCGAAGGTAGCCCTGCGGTTGGCCGCGCCGCTGCGCAGCGATGCCTCCAGCATGGTGAGCTCGTATTGGTCGGTCAGCAGTGCTGTCCCAAGCTGGGCCGTCCCGGACGGGTCAGAGCCAACCTGGGGCTGGTAGTTCACGGGATTCGTCACAGGTGGAAGACTACGGAGTGGGAGGTGGGTAAGTGTGAGCACGGCGCCCGCTGAGGTCGATCTTCCGCGATCCGCCGACAATCCGGTGTCGGACCGGCCCTGGGTCACGATCGTCTGGAACGATCCGGTCAATCTGATGTCGTACGTGACGTACGTGTTCCAGCACGTCTTCGGCTACCCGAAGAAGAAGGCCACCAAGTTGATGCTCGACGTGCACCACAAGGGCAAGGCGGTAGTCGCCGCCGGGGCCAGGGAAGCCATGGAGCACAACGTCGAGGTCCTGCACGGCTACGGCCTGTGGGCCACAGTGACCCACGACAAGTAGCCAGCAGACATGGAGCCGTTCCGGTCGGTCCGCGGCGGCGGCGCGCGCGCCCGGCTCGCCGCGGCCGAGGCGTCCCTGCTGCGCAGCCTGGTCGGCCAGATCATGTCCCTGGTCGAATCCGATGGCCCAGCCGACCACCCCGCCGGTGAGCGGGATGACGACCTGTCCGCCCTCGAGGCGATGCTGCACGGGCCGGGGGCGGACAAGATCCCCGATGACCCGGTGCTGGCCCGGCTGCTGCCGGACGCGTACCGCGACGACCCGGAGGCAGCCGGGGAGTTCCGCCGGTACACCGAGCCCGCGCTGCGCAGCGCGAAGCACCAGGCCGCCCAGGAGATGCTGGACACGCTGCCGGAGGCGGGCGGCCGCATCCAGCTGACCCAGGACCAGGCCCTGTCGTGGCTCAAGGCACTGAACGACGTCCGGCTCGCGCTCGGGGTCCGGCTGGGTGTCACCGAGGACTTCGAGGAACAGTGGGCGCGGCTGAAGCCGGACGACCCGCAGTGGACCGCGTTCGAGGTGTACGCTTGGCTCGGCGCGGTGCAGGAGTCGCTGGTCCAGGCGCTAGCCTGACTGTTTTGGCCCCGGGGGGACGACCCCCGAACCCCCCGTAAGCTCATCAATCATGCTGACGATCCCGCGCGTCCTTTACGACAAGATCGTGGCCCACGCCCGCGCCGACCACCCGGACGAGGCCTGCGGTGTGCTGGCCGGCCCGGCCGGGACCGACCGCCCGGAACGGTTCATCGCCATGATGAACGCCGAACGATCCCCGACCTTCTACCGCTTCGACTCCGCCGAGCAGTTCCGGGTGTGGCGGGAGATGGACGAGGCGGATGAGGAACCAGTCGTGATCTACCACTCGCACACCGCCACCGAGGCGTACCCGTCGCGCACCGACATTTCTTACGCCAGCGAGCCGCAGGCGCACTACGTACTGGTGTCGACCAGGGACGAGCATGCGACAGAATTCCGCTCGTACCGGATCGTCGACGGCGTAGTCACCGAGGAGCCGGTTTCCGTGGCGGAATGATTCGGCCTGCGGGCGAGTTGGACGCCAAGGACCGACCAGATAATCCAGTGGAGCGTTGTTCATGGCCATCGAGGTTCGCATCCCGACGATCCTTCGTACGTACACCGACGGTGCCAAGCAAGTCGAGGGGACCGGATCTACGCTCGGTGAGCTGTTCACCGACCTGGAGCAACGGCACGGCGGCCTGCGGGACCGCCTGGTCGACGGCGGCAGCCTGAGACGTTTCGTCAACGTGTACCTGAACGACGAGGACGTCCGCTTCCTGGACGGCCTGGACACCCCGGTCAAGGACGGCGACACGGTGACCGTGCTGCCCGCGGTGGCCGGCGGCGCCCGCTAGGGGGTCGCGCCGCGACGGGCTTTCATACCGAACGGACCTGGGTAATGCGCTACGAGAACCTGCTTGACTCGCTTGGCCGCACGCCCCTGGTCGGATTGCCCCGCCTGTCGCCGACTGTGCCCTCGGGAGCGGCCGAGGTCCGGCTGTGGGCCAAGCTCGAGGACAGGAATCCGACGGGTTCGGTCAAGGACCGCGCCGCGTTCTTCATGGTTGCCCAGGCCGAGAAGGAGGGGCTGCTCTCGCCAGGGTCGACGATCCTGGAGCCCACCTCGGGGAACACCGGCATATCGCTGGCCATGGTGGCCAAGCTGCGCGGCTACCGGCTGATCGTGGTCATGCCGGAAAACACCAGCGAGGAGCGCCGCCAGCTACTGCGAATGTACGGTGCCGAGATCATCGGCTCGCCGGCCGCGGGCGGATCCAACGAGGCGGTCCGGGTGGCCAAGCAGGTCATCGCGGAGCATCCCGACTGGGTCATGCTCTACCAGTACGGCAACGAGGCGAACGCCCGCGCGCACTACGAGACGACCGGGCCGGAAATCCTGGCTGACCTGCCCGAGATCACCCACTTCGTGGCGGGCCTGGGCACCACGGGCACGCTCATGGGCGTGGGCCGGTACCTGCGCGAGCACAAGCCGGAGGTCAAGATCGTCGCGGCCGAGCCGCGGTACGGCGAGCTCGTGTACGGGCTGCGGAACGTGGACGAGGGCTTCGTCCCCGAGCTCTACGACGAGTCCGTGCTGACCACCAGGTTCTCCGTGTCGTCGGCCGACGCCCTGCGCCGCACCAGGGAGTTCGTCTCGGCCGAGGGCATCTTCGCGGGTATCTCGGCGGGCGCCGCGCTGCATGCCGGCCTGGGTCTAGCGGACAAGGCGGTCGCCGCAGGCGAGCGCGCCGACATTGTGGTCCTGGTCGCTGACGGCGGCTGGAAGTACCTGTCCACCGGTGCCTACTCTGGCACCCTGGACGAGGCAGAAGCCCAGCTGGAAGGCCAGCTCTGGGCTTAAGTGGGCCATAATGGCAGCCATGCGCGTGACCGTGGTCGGATGTGCCGGGAGCTTCCCGGGGCCGGACAGCCCGGCGTCCTGTTATCTGCTCGAGGCCGAAGGATTCCGCCTGGTCATCGACCTGGGCAATGGTGCGCTCGGGGTCCTTCAGCGGTTCGCCGGGCTGTTCAGCATCGACGCGATCTGCCTGAGCCACCTGCACGCCGATCACTGCGTCGACCTAGGGGCCTACTGGGTGGTCCGGCAGTACACCTCGGACGGGCCCAGGCCGCCCATCCCGGTGCACGGCCCGCGGGGGACCGCGGCGCGGGTAGCGGGGTTCGGCGGCGAGAACATAGCGTCCGTCCAGGCGCGATTCACCTTCCGCGACCTGCAGGCCGCCACGACCGAGATCGGGCCGTTCCGGGTCACCGCCGATCACGTGAACCACCCGGTGGAGACGTTCGGCTTCCGGGTGGAGCACGCGGGCTGGCGGCTGGCCTACTCGGGCGACACGGGGGAGTCCGACGCGCTGGTCCGGCTGGCCGAGGGGGCCGATCTGCTGCTGTGCGAGGCGTCGTTCCTCGACGGGCCGGACATCCGGCCGAACCTGCACCTGACCGCGCGGCAGGCGGCCGAGCACGCCGCCCGGGCCGGGGTCGGGCAACTGGTGCTCACCCACCTGGTGCCGTGGAACGACCAGGACCGGACGCTGGCCGAGGCGTCGAAGGCATACTCGGGCGCGCTGTCGCTGGCCGCCTCGGGCCTGGTCCTCGGGCCCGGCGCCGCACCTGCCGCCGACCGATAGGCTGTGCGTCATGTCACGACCCGACGGACGATCCGTCACCGAACTACGACCGGTGAAGCTGACCCGGGGCTGGCTTGACCACGCCGAGGGGTCGGTGCTGGTGGAATTCGGCCGTACCAGGGTGCTGTGCGCCGCCAGCGTCACCGAGGACGTGCCGCGGTGGCGGCGAGGCAGCGGCCTAGGCTGGGTGACCGCCGAGTACGCCATGCTGCCGCGGGCGACGAACTCCCGCAACGACCGCGAGTCGGTCAAGGGCCGCCTGGGCGG
>JBAUAY010000130.1:0-4405 GCA_049676235.1 Streptosporangiaceae bacterium | reverse complement strand
CTCCCCCTTCGGCCTCGGCGTCCTCGACCTGGCCGTCGGCAAATACGTCTACGACCAGATCACCCGCACCGGCCACCTCCACATCATCAACGACTTCTTCCACGACCTGCACCGATACGGATGAGCCTGGGCCTTCAGGGGGCGGGCGGGATGTTGTAGTTCATGCGGAAGAGGTTCTGCGGGTCGTACCGGGCCTTGAGCCGCGCTAGCTCGGCGTGCTTTCCCGGGCCGCCGAGGGCTTCTACGACCCGGTCCTGCTCGTCGAAGTTGAGCATGTTGAGGTAGACGCCCCGGCCGACCCAGGGGGCCAGGGCGGCGACGATCATGCGGGTCCGGCCGATGTAGTCCGCGTCGTCGGCGGGGTTATCCCAGCGCATGGCGAAGTTCAGCCAGAGCAGGTAGCCGCGGTTGGAGAACGCGGTGTCCGGTTCGGCTATGTCGCCGATCGCGCCGCCGAGGCCGATGATCTCGACCTCCCCCTCCATCGGCATGTCCTGCCAGAAGCCGACGAGCGCGTCGATGGCCTCGTCGGCCAGGTCGGCGACGTGGGCTTCCTTGGTGTAGTAGCGGTGACCGTCCTCGAATTCGGTGTCAATGAGCCGCTGCACGCCGGCCGCGAACGGCAGCACGGTCGTGGCCCTGATGCAGGGCTCCCCGACCTCGGTCAGGCGCCCGAGCATCTCGGCGCCTTCCGGGTCCTCGGCGTCGTCCAGCCACATCGATACGAGCATCAGCAGGCGCCGGCCCACGTACTCGGGCGGGACGAACGGCAGGGCCGGCATGTCGTGCTTGAGCGCCGCGTGCCAGCCGACCGTGCGGGGCAGGGTAGGTACCACGTTCGCGTAGCTGCGCAGCGCGGCGGCCGCCTGCTCCGGCTCGTAGACCGAGACCCCGATGCGCATCATCGGGCCGAAATCGTAGGCCCGGAAGGTGAAGCGGGTGACGATGCCGAAGTTGCCGCCGCCGCCCCGCAGCGCCCAGAACAGCTCGGGGTGCGAGTCGGCGGAAACCTCGATCACCTCGCCGCTGGCCAGGACGAGCTCCAGGGAGACGAAGTTATCGCAGGTCAGGCCGTACTTACGGGAGAACCAGCCGATGCCCCCGCCCAGCGCCAGCCCGGCCACGCCGGTCTCGGACATGATCCCGGCCGGGACGATGAGCCCGTACGGCGCGGTGGCCGCGTCGAGGTTGCCGAGCAGGCAGCCGCCGCCGGCATGCACCAGCTTGCGTTCGGGATCGACGGTCACCTCGCGCAGGCCGGACAGGTCGATGGTCAGGCCGCCATCCGACATGGCCTTGCCCGCCACGTTGTGGCCGCCGCAGCGGACCGCGGGCGGGAGCCCGTGCTCGCGGGCCACGGTGACCGCGGCTACCACGTCCTGGGTGCTGGTGCAGCGCAGGATCAGGCCGGGCCGCCGGTCGACCATGGCGTTCCAGACCAGCCGCGCCTGCTCGTAGTCCGCGTGGTCCGGGCCGATGATGTCGCCCTTGAAGTGCCCGGACAGGTCCTCGGTGATGCGTAGTCGCAGCTGCTCGTCGATTCTCGACGAGATAGCGGTCGAAGGTGCCGTCGATGACATGGGGGGTGTTCCTTTCAGATGCTTAGGCGGACACCGCGTTCAGATGCTTAGGCGGACACCGCGTTCTTCTCTTCGGCGAGGCGCCGCATGGCGTTTAGGGTGGCCGCGACGGCCTTGAGGTAGTCGCCGGTCATCGAGTCGGCATATTCCTGCTCCTCGGCGGACCCGCCCTCGACTCCTTCGACCACCAGGGCGAAGCTGAACCGGAGTTTGAGGTCATCTTCCGGGCCCTCGATCTCGTTCGCGATCGTGCCGAGCACCGGGCCGGCGATACGGGTGAAGGTCACCCGGTGCGGCTGCTCCAGGGTGATCCGCTCGGTGAAGCGCGCGCCGCGGAAGTCGATGTCGCGGTCGAAGACCGTGTCGCCGTGGCGCTGGGTGACCTCGCAGTAGGTCATGCTGGGCACGAACGGCAGCGCGTTGTTGGCCTTGAGCACCAGGCCGTCCCAGACGGCGGCGCGGTCCAGATGCGGCTCGCCGTCCGCGTTGACCGGCAGCTGATGGGTCACGAAGATCATGATGTTTCCTCCGTTGAATCGATCACGGCGTTCTCCAGGGTGCCGAGCCCGTCGATGGTGACCCGGACGACATCGCCGCCGCGCAGGTACAGGCCCCGAGCCGCGCCGACCCCGGAGGGCGTGCCAGTGGCGATGACATCGCCGGGCTCGAGCGTGACAACCTGGCTGGCGGCCGCGATCAGTTCGGTGACCGGGCACACCATGTCGGCGGTGGACTCGTCTTGCTGCAGCTCGCCGTTCACCCACAGGCGCAGCCGCAGGTCTTGCGGGTCAGGCACCAGGAAGGCCGGGGTGAGGCCCGGCCCGAGCGGCAGCGAGCCCTCCATGGACTTGGCCGCGAACCAGTCGTAGCTGAAGGCGTCCGCGGGCGCGATCTCGCGCTTGTGATACCCGCGCGCCGTGACGTCGTTGGACACGCAGTAGGCCGCGACGTGAAACCGGGCCCGTTCGGGATCAATGTTCTTGCCTTTTATCCCGATGACGACCGCCAGTTCGGCCTCCCAGTCGTACCGGGCGCGGGCCGGCGAGCTGATCACGATCGGGTCCCGGGGGCCGATCACCGAGGTGGTGGGGGCCTTGAGGAAGAAGAACGGCCGCCAGCCCGCATCCGGGATCTCGGCGCCCATCTCTCGCATGTGCTTGCGGTAGTTGACCCCGGCGCAGATCACCTTGCGCGGCCACCGCAGCGGCGGGAGCAGGGCGTCGTAAGTGATCAGCGGCGCCTCGGCGGGGTTGAGGTCCCGTAGCACGGCCTCGGCGGCGGGCCAGTCCTCGAGCAGTTCCAGCGTGCTTGACCAGCGCTTGAGCTCCGTCGGCGCGACGAGCGCGCCGTCCTCGCGCAGCACCCCGAAACCCTCGGTGCCCTCGGCGGTATAGCTGGCTAGAGACCAGGTCATTCGTGCTCCCCGAGAGCGGATACGCCGGACACCTGATCGTGCACGCAGGCGATGTCGAGGTCGCCCCAGCCGTCGGCCAGGGCCTTGTCGAAGACCTCCTTGGCGGCGGCGAACACCGGGGCGGACATTCCAGTCTGGGCGGCGTAGTCCTCGATCTGCTCCAGGATCGGGTGCAGGGTCCGCACCGGGCCTGGGGCGGGAAACCAGGTGCGTTCGGCCATCACGGGGCCGCGCTGCTTCCAGATGGCCGAGCTCGCGATGGAGTTGTCCAGCGTCTTCTGCACGAGCTCGAGGTCCAGGCCGCTGCGCCGGGCCATTGCCATCGCCTCGGCAGCGGCCACGGTGTGCACCGCGAGCAGCAGGTTGGCGATGTACTTCATCTGGGCCCCGGTGCCGAACGGGCCGGTGTAGATCCACGGGCCGGAGATGGCGTCGAGCACCGCGCTGACCTCGCCGACGCTGCTCTGGTCGCCCGATACGAACGTGGTGGCCAGCCGGGGCGCGACCATACCGGGGCTGCCGGTGATCGGGCAGTCGAGCAGGTCGCCGCCCTTGGCTCTCACCAGGTCGCGGAGGCGGGCCTTGCGGTCCACGTCGATGGTGCTCATCTCGATGTGGATGGTGCCTTCTTTCAGGGTGCTGAGGATGCCCTGCGGGCCCGTGATGATCTCCTCGACGTCCTCGGCGGTGGGGACGATGGAGAGGATCACGTCGGCTCGCGCCGCGACCTCGGCCGCGCTGGCGACCACGGTGCCGCCCGCCTCGACGAGCTCGGGCGAGCCGCTGCGCCGGTAGCCGGTGACGTGGAAGCCGCGCGACATCAAGTTCATGGCGATAGGCAGGCCCATCTTGCCCAGGCCAATCACGCCGACGCGGTCCATCGCTGCCTCCTCGCTGCTACGGCCCATGGTCGCCATAGCTAAAACTGTATGCAGTTTGTGGGGCGGGTTCAAGGCCCGCTGACCAAAAACTGCATGCAGTTTCGGGGATGCTGGCGGAGCCTGGCTGAGGGCGCGGATACCGGGCACGGAGAACCTCAGCACCTGTCGAGCCGGCGCCCGGAGTACTCGCCCGGTCAGCGGGTAAACTGTATGCAGTTGTCACCGGGCCGTGAACTGTGTGCGGTCGCCGTCAGATCGGGGAGAATGTTGGCCATGCCTCGCGCCGTGCAGGTCCCCGACATCCGCAAGGTCGACTTGCCAGAAGCCCGGCAGGCCATCCCGCATGTCCACGCCTACCTGCGGGAATGCATCCTCAACGGCACATTGTCGCCGGGTACCAAGTTGTCCCAGGTAAGCCTGGCCGCCCAGCTCGGCATCAGCCGCACCCCGCTCCGGGAAGTGCTGCGGATGCTGCAGGAGGAAGGCCTGGTCGAGATCGAGCCGAACCAGCGGACCCGGGTGGCAGGCCT
>JBAUAY010000129.1:0-12717 GCA_049676235.1 Streptosporangiaceae bacterium | reverse complement strand
CCCCCGGTCCCGGTGGCGCGCTGCGCGCCGACACCCGGACCGGCGCCAGCCCGGCCCGCATCGCCGCGCTCGCCATGGCGGCAGGGCTACCGCTGACCGAGCTCCGCCCGGCCGGCGACACCGGCCTGGAAGAACTGTTCCTGTCCCTGACCGACCCCGGCCCCGATGCCGGGCCGCTCAATCCGAAGGAGACCCGATGACCACGCCCGTGACCGCCCGAACCGGAGGACACCCCATGACATCGCCCGTTGCCGCCCGGTCTACGCCGACGGCGCAGTTCTGCGCGATCCCGTTTGGCCGGCTGCTGCGCGCCGAATGGCGCAAGGCAACGGGCACCCGCGCCGCCCGGTGGCTGCTGGCCGCCGTCGCGCTGACCACGATCGGCGGGCTGGAGATCCCGCTGCTGTTCCCCCATGATGTGACCCAGACCCGCGCGTCCTACCTGGCCTGGGCCGGGCTCGGCCTGACCCGCCTGCTGCCGATCGTGCTGATGCTCGCGATGACCGCCGAATGGAGCCAGCGCACCGCGATGACCACCTTCACCCAGGAGCCCCGTCGCGGCCGGGTGCTGGCCGCCAAGATCGTAACAGGGATGGGCATCAGCCTGGCCGGCGCGGTCTACGCGTTCGGCGTCACCGAGCTGGTCGTCACGGGCGCGCATGTAGCGGGCCGCCACATCGCCGTCGGCTGGAACTGGCCGCAGCTGGGCGGCTTCGCCGTGTTCGTCCTGCTCACCAGCGCCATCGGCATCGCCTTCGGCGCCCTGCTGCACAACACCGCGGTCGCCATCGTCACCTACTTCGTGCTCGGCGGCGCCCTCAGCCTGCTGATGATCCCGGCCCTGCAAGCGACCGGAAACTGGGTCAACACCAGCCAGACCTACGGCTGGGTGCTCTACGGGCAGTGGGCCGGCCACGGCGCACAGATCGCCACCTCCACGCTGCTGTGGGTCGTCCTGCCACTGGCAGCCGGGATCGCGCGCACGCGCCACCGCGAGGTGCGCTAAGGAACACACCAGGATCCTGGGGCAAACTCTCCCGCAAGGTTGGGGTGCTGCCCGTCGCCTAATCCGATTTGCCGTGTGTGGCATGAACACGAGACACGCCAAGCCGGCACGCCAAACGCCAACGATCTTGAAGTGCACTGTGGGCACTGCCCGAGTCAGCAGGCACATTCACTTGATCACGTGCTGCGCGCCATCGATGAGGACTACCGCGCCGAAGGCGACGAGAATGACGAACAGCAGCAGGGCGACCATGAGCAGGATTTTGGCTACGTCGCGCCAGAAAATCACTGTGAAGATCGCGATCAGGACTATGACTGCTTGGATGTGTCCTGTTCCAGGAGAGCCGCCGTGAAGTGCGAGCATCTCTTCACCTCGTCGCGGCCACGGTCCGAGTCCGGCGTAGCGCCGATGGCACAGCGCCCGCCGGACCCAGACCGTGATGAATGATGCTTCGCCCCGGTGGGTTGCGCATGCGCGACAGGCACTCGTTAGGCAAGCTATGATGTCTGCCGCTCTGTCGTGGCATCCCTCGTGCATGAAGCCTGGTTGTCGTCGTCTCCACGGCTTCCCCTTCTAGTCAGTTCGTCGGATCGCCAAGCCAGGCGGATCGGCCTGACCTGATTCAGGCAACCTCACGAGCCGAGTGTCCGGTAGGGATGCGGACTGATAGGAGCTATTCGAAGACAGCATGTGCTGAGATCGGGACGACCCAATTCCAATTACGGGGTGGCCGCCGTACACTTTGGGACAACGCCGGACATCTGGGGACAGGAAGCCGAAATTTGGACGATGCGCCCTACACCGATGACCTGGACTTGGATGCTGTGAGCACTCGCGCCGACCTGGCCGCCCGGCTGCGACTGGTGCATCTCCGGGCGGACAGCCCATCATTGCGCACTCTAGAGGTGAGGACCCGCCACACCAGTACCCATCTATCGAAGACCACCGTCGCCGACATGCTTAAAGGCGCGCGTTTTCCCCGCAAAGCCGTGATGGTTGCCTTTCTCCGGGCATGCGGAGTACCGGACGACAAGATGGACCCGTGGCAGCGCACCTGGGAGCGAGTCGCATCTCGCGAGGCAGCGCCGACCCGCCACGGGGAGGCTCAGACAACTGCCAGCCGTCAAGGACTAGCCTCCGCTGTACAGCCGTCCCCGGCGGTAGGCGGGAACGCCGAGAGCGAGAGGCAGGCCAAGCGGGCTGGCACCGGCCAGCCGACGCCAGAGAACAATGCCTCCGCTGATCCGACTGGGATGAGCCAGCCTCGCGAGCAGATCAAGGAGCCTGCCCAGGCTGACGAGCGGCTCGGCTCGGGATCCTACGTAAAACGACGGCGGACGGCGAACCAGCCTCGACCTGATGATCTGGCTGGCGGTATGGAAGCGCGTAATCCCATAACTCACCAGTCAATGTGGCATTTCCCCGACCGCACCCAGATTACGCTGGTCTCCTACCGCGTAGCGCCTAATCAGCGGCCCGCAAGCTCTGATCCGAGTAATCCGAATTATGTCCGCTTTGCCGATCTGTCCGATCTGGATACTCTCATCGACATTTATGGCGCAGTCAGGGCTCACAACCCGCAGTCACGGGTTGTCATTATGGCGGCACAAGACCTTGCTCAGCAAGATGTTGCGACTCACCTGGTGCTTATCGGTGGATTGACTTGGGAAGCCGTGACACCGTGGTTTTCTCGTATTTTCTCGATACCGATCGAAGCCGGAGATCCCTTCGATCGTGGAGCAATAGTTGTTCGTGATCCTGACAACGGGGAGCGTGAGTTTGCTCATACGCTCTCCGGTGGAGAAGTTGTCGAGGATGTCGGTTTCTTCGCTAGCGGGAAGAACCCGTCGGCACCGCGACGGAGGTTGATGATTTGTGGCGGGATCACGACGCGAGGCGTGCGAGGCGCAGCACTCTGTTTCATCGACCAGGAGATGCGGGAACGCAACGAACAGTATATTACGCCACGTTTTCCCGATGGGTCTACTTATTGCATTGTGATGAGAGTGCCGATCATGAATAAAGATCCGTTGCCACCGGATCTGTCTAAGAAGGAAAACCGCCTCTTTGAATGGTGCGATGTTAATGCAAAAGTCCGAGTGATTGCGGCTGACGCCATCCGTGAGGATGGGCTTCTCGCCCTGCCGACCAGCGTGAAAGAGGCTGGTCGGCAGGCCGCATTCACTTAATTACGTGTTCTAGGACATCGATGACGGCTACGGCACCAGAGGCAATGAAAATGATGAACAGAAGCAAGGCGACCATGAGCAAGATTTTGGCTGCCTCGCGCCAGAAAATCACTGCCAGGATCGCGATCACGACTATAGTTGCCTCGATATGCCCTATTCCAGGAGCGCCGCTTTGAAGTGCGAGAAGCATGGCTTCACCTCGTGGTTGCCACGGGCAGGGCTCGACGTGGCACTGGTCGTCCAGCGCCCGTCGGACGTGGACCGTGATGAGTGAGGCCTTGCTCTCTCGCTAGCGGCGCCAAGACGGCAGGCCAGGCTAGGCATGTCACCATGATCGTCGGCTATCACCAGTGGTCGGGAACTCCCGTGGTGGGCCGGCCTGACGCGCGAGCTACAAAGTTGTAGCATCAGTGAACATCACGGTCATTGCTGCTGATGTGATGGTGATCGCTGGGCCGATGCCCCAAGCGTCGGCCCAGCGCCATAAGCCGTGCGCCGGAGGCCCTCGCGCGTTGCCGCGGCTCCGCTGGCCGGCCCGGGCCCAGTTTCGTCTTTCCCTCCGCCACGGTAGGGAACCGGGATTCTGGCTGCCGATATCCGCTGGTCCACGTGAAAGTCCGACGCGTTGCCATCCGTGTGGCTGTCGGTGTGGCATGGACCAACACCCCTAGACTATGCTCAGGGCAAGTAAAGTGTTCCCTACTCTGGTCTACTTGAATCTACTGAGCTACAGTAGATTCAAGTAGCTCTTGGATATTATGCGTGTAGTTACATGTTAACACTTGCTGGTACGATGAAATCTAAAAAATTGGTAATGTCTCAAATGAGATGGCGTGCTCACGTGACCACATCAGCCTCATGGAGTGACACTGGTCTCATAGGGAGGGATCGATGCCGCCGCTCGCACAACCTGGTGTCTTGCGGCTAGCCCAGTTCCTGCGGGACCTCCGAGAGCGGCGCTGGCCAGAGGCAAGACTGACGCAGGCAGCACTAGCGACGGCACTCGGCAGCGAAGGACGCCTGTCTCCTGCCACCGTGTCGTCATGGGAGAGCGCCATCGCGCCCAAGCTTCCCCCACGCAGCCGAGTCTTGGCCTATGCGCGCTTTTTCGCTACACATAGGTCGATTGAGGGGGAGCAACCCCGTCTCCTTCCTCTCGAAGACCTAACCGACAACGAACGTGACGCTTACGAAGTTCTCGAAACAGAACTGCTGGCCTTGCGTGATACGGCTAAAAAGCCTTCCGTAAGAGACGCAGTAGCGGTGACAAGGTCATGGCACTTCTCTGATGCGGGTCCCGTAACGCTGATTTGTGCACAATTGCCGGAGACCGAGACTAGTTCTCTGGCCGATCCGGCCAATCCTAACTACACGGAGCTCCTGTCCTACGCTGACCTAGATGCGCTGGTAGAACTGCACGGCCATATTCGTGCCGAGAACTCTAGTATGGGAGTGTTTTTCAAGCTCTCGTCTAACGTAGTTCCGGATGACCTATCGGGTCACGTCGTATTGCTCGGCGGAATTGCCTGGAATGATAAAACTCAGCGGCTATCCGAAATGACCAGCCTGCCGGTCAGGCAGATCGAAGATCCTGAGATCCAGACGGGTGAGATCTTCGTGGTGGAGCGGAATGGCATCGAAGAAAGATTCCTGCCGAAATGGGGGGATGGCGGCAGCGTGCTGATCGAAGACGTCGGCCTGCTCGTCCGAACGCCAAATCCGCTTAACTCGAACCGGAGCCTTACCATATGCAATGGGATACATAGCCGGGGGGTGCTGGGTTCCGTGCGCGCCCTCACCGATGAGCGGCTAAGGGACTCCAACGAGCGGTATATCGTAGAGAACTTTGCCGATCCATCAAATTTTGCCATTCTGATACGAGTGTCCGTCATAGCCGGGCAAGCCATGACGCCAGATTTTAACGCCCCCGATTGCGTGCTTTACCAGTGGCCCACGGCAGCATAGGCAGAATATAGCCATGGCGATCCCTGACCCACGCCAAGCGGCGGGCGTGACGCGCCGTTCACCTGATGTCCGGCAGTACCAGACGCACCTACAGCTGCTGGCATGCACCAGCGTGCGGCGGGACGCCTCGCTCGACGCCATCATCGTGCCCGCCGCCAGGCCGGCGCCGAACCTCGACCATGCGGTCACGCTGGCCCGGGCCCTCGGCTGCTGGCTGGTGGTGCTCTGCAGCGTCAAGGCCCGGGCCGACGAGGTCAACGACCTGCTCGCCCTGCGGAACTTCAAGCAAGCCATCGTCGTCGACATAGACGACGGCTACACCCACCCAGCGCTTGCCTTTGCCACCTCCAACCGGGACGCTATGGGCCTTCCCTGGGAACTCGTAAGTCCTAACGGCGACTTGAGCACCAAGCGCAATCTCGGCCTGCTGCTGGCCCGGATGCTGGGCTGGGAGCGGATCTTTTTTCTCGATGACGACATACGCGACTTGGATGCCTCTGACCTGCGTGTGGCTGGGTCGATGCTTGGCCCATACCATGTGGTCGGCATGCGGGCCGTGGATTTCCCCGACAATTCCGTCGTCTGCCACGGGCACAGGAAGACCGGCGGATACCAGGACGTCTTCATCAGCGGTTCCGCTCTGGGCGTGCATTGCGCCGGATCCGTCGCGTTCTTTCCCGAAATCTACAACGAGGACTGGTTCTTCTTCTACCATGCCGCGGCGGCGAAGCGTCTTGGCCAGCACCGCCGGGACGCGACTCAGTTGTGGTACGACCCGTTCGCCGATCCGCAGCGCGCGGCCGGGCAGGAGTTCGGTGACGTGATGGCGGAAGGCCTGTACAGCCTTCTGCATCACCGGACTGGCGCAGACCTCGCCACCAGCGACTACTGGCGGAGCTTCCTGAAGTCACGAATGACTTTCCTGCAGGCCGTTCTGGACCGCTCCGAAGCGGTCGAGCCCTACCTGCGGAAGCGGATCGTCGCGTCGATCAAGATGGCCCAGGTCTGTGCGCGGCTGATTCAGCCTTCGGCATGCGAGCGGTACATCTCGCTGTGGCGGCAAGACCTGCGGGCCTGGGACCGGACGCTGGCCGAAACGCCGAGGCTGACCTCGGTCAAGGCTGCGCTGGATGCGCTCGGCCTCACTCCGTCCAAGCCGAACCTATATGTGCTGGCCGGGCTGATCGACGACACAGGAAACCGGTACGGCTGCAAGGGTGCCCTGGCAGTGGGGCCCGCGGGTCCGGCTCGGCTCATCTCGTCGTACCTGACGCCGATTGCGGCCCCGGCAGCCGGGCCATTTACCGCGCTAAATGCTGCCTCCGCAGATCGAGAAGGCATCGGGCCCGCCAAGGGAGTCATCAGCCGTATAGGCAAGCGGGCCGGAGAACTGGCGGTCCGGACAAGAATGGCTAGAGAACCGGGCCGGCATAGAAAGGTCGCGCCGGTTTCGTACGTTTCGTCGGCGGATGAAGCTGAGTCTGTATATGTCGGTCAGGAGGCTTTCTCGTACTGAAGTGAGCGCTACAAGCTGCACCGTAGCGTTTCTGTTCCCGCCTCATTACCCGAAGGTCGCAGTCCTTCGCCGCCACATCCGTGGTGCTGGCCGGCTCAGAGTGACGACATAACTCCACGTTGTTGCGACGTATTACTTCGGGCCACTCCGATTGACCGATCCCTGGTTGCGATGGGCGCTAACTGGATATTTGAATACGTAACCAATGGTGAGGACGGGAGCCCAGGGCATGGTCGTAGTACGCGCGGCGACTATGGAAGATTGGCAGGTCCTGCGAGACATCCGGCTCGAAGCTTTGCGGGACGCGCCGGACGCTTTCCTCTCGACTTACACGGAGCAGGCGGCGTACGCCGAGGCGGACTGGCGTCGCAGGATCTCGCGTGGCGGCACGTTCTTCGCTTATATCACCGAGGTCAACGGAACTGAGCCGGTCGGGCTCGTCGGCGGATTTTTCGGGAAGCCGGACACCGTGGAGCTTGTCTCGCTGTGGGTGCGGCCGCAAGCGCGTGGCCTGGGGGTCGGCGAGGCGCTCGTTGCGGCCATGATCAATTGGGCTAGCACGAGAAACGCTTCATCAGTTCATCTGTGGCTCATGGAGACGAATCGATATGCCTGGGTGCTCTACGAGCGTTGCGGCTTCTCAGCGACAGGAGAGCGCCAGCGACTGCAGCCGAACAAGGAGCTTTCCGAGATCGGCATGATTCGCCCGCTGTAACCGGCCACCGGACATGAATTCCGCGCGCACCCCAAGCAGCCGCACCGGCCGCCGCCCGGTGAACCGCCCGAGCGCCTCCGCGGCCGCCTGCGAGATCACCCCAGCCTCCGAACTGGGCGAGGCGAGCGTCACCCCGTGCGTCTCGGTGATGAAAGGCGCGTAGCGCACCTTCACCACCACCCGCGCCGCGGGTCGGGACTCTGAAGCCAGATCAAGAGCGAGCAGCCCGGCGATGCGCGTCACCTCGGCCCGGACCGCGGTCCAGTCGGCGATGTTCCGCTGGAAGGTCTCCTCCCGGCCGTGGCCGCGGGCCACGTACGGCGTGTCGTCGACGTCGGCATCACCGCGGCCCCGGCCCAGCAGCACCAGCCACGGCCCGGTCATCGGCCCGAACTCCGCGGCGAGCGCGTCCGGGTCGGCGGCGGCCAGGTCGCTGACGGTGCGGATGCCCAGACCGGCCAGCTTCTTCGCGGTCTTGGCGCCGATGCCCCACAGCGCGTCGGTGGGCCGGCCGCCGAGGACCTCGAACCACGTCGAAGACGTCAGCCGGAACACGCCCGCCGGCTTGCCGAACCCGGTGGCGATCTTGGCCTGCAGCTTGTTCTCCCCGATCCCCACCGTGCAGTCGAGCCGGGTGGCCGAGCGGACGCTACCCGCCAGCGACCGGGCGAAGGCTTCGGGATCGTCGGTGTCGACGCCGAGGAAGGCCTCGTCCCAGCCGAGCACCTCCACCACCGCGCCGGTCGACCGCAGCGCGGCCATCACCGTCTCCGAGATCTCCTCGTAGGCGGCCCGGTCCACCGGCAGGAACACGGCGTCCGGCAGCCGCTTCGCGGCCGTGCGCAGCGGCAGGCCGGAGTGCACGCCGTGCTCCCTGGCCTCATAGGACGCGGTGCTCACCACGCCGCGCTTGGTCGGGTCGCCGTCGCCGCCCACCACGACGGGCCGCCCGCGCAGTTCGGGGTGCCGCAGCACCTCGACCGCCGCGATGAACTGGTCGAGGTCCACGTGCAGCACCCAGCGCGTCACGCTCCACTCCTACCCGCCCAGCCCGGGGAAGCACCAGGGCACGCACCCGGCTCGTTCGGGGAAATGACTTTGATCTGACCCGACCAGGCCGGACACAATGGCGTGTGCTGCTGACCATCACCACCACCCGCGCGCCCGCGACCGACCTGGGTTACCTGCTGCACAAGCACCCGGACCGGCCGCAGTCGTTCGCCACCTCGGCGGGTGAGGCGCATGTTTTCTACCCGGAGGCGACACCGCAGCGGTGCACGGCCGCGCTGCTGCTCGAGGTCGACTCGGTGGCCCTGGTCCGTGGTCACCAAGGCAAGAGCAAGAACAGCGACGCCGAGCTCGCCCAGTACGTCAACGACCGGCCGTACGCCGCTTCCAGCCTGCTCGCGGTGGCCATCAAGGAGGCCTTCCGCACCGCGCTCACCGGCCGCTGCGACGCACGCCCGGACCTGGCCGCCGCCCGCATCCCGCTGGAGATCAGGGTTCCGGCCCTGCGCTGCCGCGGCGGCACCGCGCTCGCCGACCGCGTCTTCGCGCCCCTCGGCTGGAGCGTCGACGCAAAAAGCCAGCCCCTAAAGCCGGCCGAGTGGGGCGACTCCCCGTATCTCGACCTGCGACTGGCCGGCGAGCTAAGGCTGGCGGACGCGCTGAACCACCTGTACGTAGTGCTGCCCGTGCTCGACGACGCCAAGCACTACTGGGTGTCCACCGAGGAGGTCGACAAGCTGATCCGGGCCGGCGGCGACTGGCTGGCCGGCCACCCGGAGAAGGAGCTCATCACCCGCCGTTACCTGTCGCACCAGCAGAAACTCACCCGGTCGGCGCTGGCCCGGCTGGCCGAAGCCGACGACACCGAGCCAGCCGAGCTCGACAACGCCGTCACCGAGGAAACCGAAGACGAGCACAAGCCGCTCGCGGTCCAGCGCCGCGAGGCCATCCTGGCCATCATCCGCCAAAGCGGCGCGCGCCGGGTCGGCGACCTCGGCTGCGGCGCCGGCGTGCTCACCAGGGACCTGCTCGCCGACTCCCAGATCGAGCACGTCACCGCGGTCGACGTATCCGCCCGGGCGCTGCAGCTGGCCGCCCGCCACCTCAAGCTCGACCAGATGCCCGACGCCAAGCGCCAGCGGCTGACGATCTTCCAGTCCTCGCTCACCTACCGCGACGACCGGCTGGCCGGGCTCGACGCTGCCGTGCTGATGGAGGTCATCGAGCACCTGGACCCCGACCGGATCCCGGCGCTCGAGCGGGTCATCTTTCGCGAGGCCTCGCCCGCCACCGTCGTCATTACCACCCCCAACGCCGAGTACAACCCTCACTTCGAGACCCTCCCAGCAGGTGCGATGCGGCACCGGGACCACCGTTTCGAGTGGACCCGCGCCGAGTTCCGCGCCTGGGCGCAGGCGGCCGCGGGAAATCACGGCTACCAGGTCCGCTTCCTGCCCGTCGGCCCCGGACACCCCGACGCCGGCCCGCCCACCCAGCTGGCCGTCTTCGACCGGGGCGCAAGCCAATGAACGAACTGAAGATCCCCGAGCTGAGCCTGGTCGTCCTGGTCGGCGTCACCGGATCTGGCAAGTCGACGTTCGCGCGGTCGCACTTCAAGCCGACCGAGGTGATCTCCTCGGACTTCTGCCGCGGCCTGGTCGCCGACGACGAGAACGACCAGTCCGCCACCCCGGCCGCGTTCGAGCTGCTGCACTACATCGTCGGCCAGCGGCTGGCCGGCGGCCGCCTCACCGTCGTCGACGCGACCAACGTGCAGCCCGAAGCCCGCCGCGAGCTCGTCCTGCTGGCCCGCGAGCACGACGTGCTGCCGGCGGCGATCGTGCTTGACCTGCCGGAGAAGCTGTGCGCGGAGCGCAACGCCAACCGCCCGGACCGGGACTTCGGCGCGCACGTGCTCCGCCGCCAGCGTGGCCAGCTGCGGCGCAGTCTGGGCTCGCTCAAGCGCGAGGGCTTCCGTGTGGTCCACGTCCTGCGCACGCCCGAAGAGGTCGCCGCCGCCACGATTACGCGCACCAAACTGTTCAGTGACCTCAGGCACGAGGCCGGTCCGTTCGACGTCATCGGCGACGTGCACGGCTGCCGGCCCGAGCTCGAGCAGCTGCTGACCGAGCTCGGCTACACCCTGGAGCGCGACGCCGCCGGCCGCCCGGTCAGCGCCCGCCATCCCGACGGCAGGCGCGCCATCTTCGTCGGCGACCTGGTCGACCGGGGGCCGGACACGCCGGGCGTGCTGCGCCTGGTCATGGGCATGGTGGCGGCCGGTACCGCGTTCTGCGTGGCCGGCAACCACGAGGTCAAGCTGCTCAAGGCGCTGCGCGGCAAGAACGTTCGGCGCAGCCACGGCCTGGACGCCTCGATGGAGCAGCTGACCCTCGAATCCGAGGAGTTCCGGAACCAGGTAGAGCAGTTCATCGACGGCCTGATCGGCCACTTCGTGCTGGACGGCGGGCGGCTGGTGGTGGCGCACGCCGGCCTGATCGAGCGCTACCACGGCCGCGCCTCCGGCCGGGTCCGCGAGTTCTGCCTGTACGGGCAGACCACCGGCGAGACCGACGAGTACGGCCTGCCGGTGCGCTACCCGTGGGCGCAGGAGTACCGGGGCCGCGCCGTCGTCCTGTACGGCCACACCCCGGTGCCGGCCGCGGAATGGCTGAACAACACCCTGTGCCTAGACACCGGCTGTGTCTTCGGTGGCCGTCTGACCGCGTTGAATTATCCCGAACGGACCACGGTGTCTGTCCCGGCGGCCCGTGTCTACCATCCTCCGGCGAGGCCTTTTCCTGCGGTTTCGCCTTCCGGTACCGGCTCTGTCGCTGCTTGGCGCGAGCCTGATGTGCTCGACATCGGCGACGTGTCCGGGTCACGCGTGATCGAGACGGCCTACCTGCCGCGGGTCGGCGTCCGCGACGCGCACGCCGCGGCCGCCCTGGAGGTGATGAGCCGGTTCGCGATCGACCCGCGCTCCCTGCTGTACCTGCCGCCGACCATGAGCCCGGTCGCCACGGCGACCCGCGGCGACCTGCTCGAGCATCCGGACCAGGCCTTCGACGCCTACCGCGCGGACGGCGTGGAATCCGTGCTGTGCGAGGAAAAGCACATGGGCTCCCGCGCGGTCTTGCTGGTGTGCCGCTCGCCCGACGACGCGCCCTCCGCGCCAGCGGCTTTGGCTAGCCCCGCCGCGCCGGCGGCCTCAGGTAGCAGCGCCCGCTTCGGCCTGGCCGGGGCCGGGGCGATCTGGACCAGGACCGGTCGGCCGTTCTTCTCCGACGGGCGGGCCGCGTCGCTGACCGAACAGGTCCGCGCGGCGGCGGAAAGGGCCGGGCTCTTCGATGAGCTCGGCACGTCCTGGCTGCTCCTGGACACCGAACTGGTCCCCTGGAACGTCAAGGCCGGATCCCTGCTGCGCGACCAGTACGCCGCTGTCGGCGCCGCCGCCCTGGCCTCGCTGCCCGCCGCGGTCTCGGTCCTGGATCAGGCCTGCGCCCGGGGCCTGCCCGCGGTGGGCGCCGTCGCGGAGCGGACCAGGGCCCGGCTGGCCAACGCGGAGGCGTTCACCGCCGCCTACCTGCGTTACTGCTGGGCTACCGACGGACTGGCCGGGGTACGCGTCGCCCCGTTCCAGCTGCTCGCCTCCGAAGGCGCCGTCTACCACGAGCGGCCGCACCTGTGGCACCTCGGCCTGGCCGACCGGCTCGCCGTCGCCGCCCCGGAACTTATCAACACCACCCGCCGCGTCGAGGTGGAGACCGGCGACCCGGCGTCGGTCGCCGCCGCGACCCGGTGGTGGGAAGACCTGACCGCCGCCTGGGGAGAGGGCATGGTGGTCAAGCCCGCCGCGAACCTCACTCGCGGCCCGGCAGGCCTGGTGCAGCCCGGCCTGAAGGTGCGTGGCCGGGAGTACCTGCGCATCATCTACGGCCCCGACTACACCGAGCCGGCCAACCTGGTCCGGCTGCGCCAGCGCGGGCTCAGCCACAAGCGCTCGCTGGCGCTGCGCGAATACGCCCTGGGCCTGGAAGCCCTGGACCGCGTCGCCCGCGGCGAGCCCCTGTGGCGCGTCCATGAGTGCGTCTTCGCCGTCCTGGCCCTGGAGTCCGAACCCGTCGACCCCCGGCTATGACGGTTACGCCGCGTAGGTGCGCAGCACCCGCAGGGCGGTAGCGCCGTGCGGGCCGCTGGCCCGCAGCCCGGACTGCGCCGGGTCGAGCCTCTGCGCGGCGACCCGGCAGAAGTCGCCGGCCGCCCCGGTGATGCCCGACTCGGCCTCCGCCGACCCGAACCGCCACACATCAGTCCC
>JBAUAY010000128.1:0-1699 GCA_049676235.1 Streptosporangiaceae bacterium | reverse complement strand
CGCGATCTCTGGCACCTCCAGCGCGAACAGCTTCTTGACCAGGCCCGGGTGGGTGCGTGACAGGGTGACCGAAGGCCCGCGGTGACCCTTGCGTACGTGCAGCACGTAACAACGGATCCGTTCGCCGTGGACATAACGCTCGCCCGGCACCTGCTCGGCGGGCGGCAGCACCGCCTCGAGCTTGCCCAGGTCGACCAGCACCGTCCTGGGGTCCTTGCCCTGCTGGATCACCCCGGCCACGATGTCGCCCTCGCGGCCTGCGTACTCGCCGAAGGTCAGCTCGTCTTCGACGTCGCGGAGTCGCTGCAAGATCACCTGCCGGGCCGTGGTCGCGGCGATCCGGCCAAAACCGGCCGGGGTGTCGTCGTACTCCCGCACCGAGGTCCCGTCCGGGTCTGTCTGGATAGCCCACACGGTGACGTGCCCGCTCTTCCTGTCTACCTCGACGCGCGCCGACGTCGACGCGCCCTCGGACTTGTGGTAGGCGACGAGCAGGGCGTCCTCGATGGCCTTGATGGCCTGGTCGAGCGAAATGTCCTTCTCGCTCTCCAGGCTCCGCAGCACGGTCAGGTCAATGTCCATCGCGGGTCGCTCCAAGCTCCGGTTGCGGGTGCCCGAACTCCACCTGGACGGCGCCGGCGCCCAGCGCGGGATAGCCGAAGCGGTGCCGACTCCCCTCGACGTCCAGGGTGACCCCGTCTGAGTCGGCCGTGACGATCCGGCCGGAGATGGTCCCGGAAATCCCGGAAACCCCGGAAATCCCGGCGTCAGTGACCGTGACCTGGACCAGGTGTCCTACCGCGCGCCGCCAGTGCCTCGGATCGGTCAGCGGGCGGTCGACGCCGGGCGAGGAGACCTCGAGCGTATAGGGGAATTCGCCCATCACGGCCACCTCATCGAGCGCGGCGGACAGCTGCCGGCTGATCGTGGCGGCGGCGTCCAGGCTCACGCCCCCGTCGCTGTCCACCACCACCCGCAGCAACCGCCGCCTGCCCGCGGCGCTCACCCGGACCGCCTCCAGGTCCATTCCGGCGGCGGTGACCACGGGCCGGATGACGTCCGCGATCCTGCCCTCGTCGACTGACCCGCCGGCCAAGGCCTGGCGAGGTCCCTGTTGACTCGAGCGGGGCTGACTGGAGCTGGGCTGACTGGATCGGGGCGCGTGACGTGACCCTCCTGGCATCACGACCTCCTCGTCCACGACCTGCGGGATTGGACCTAGCCTATCTGGGGTTGGACCGTACCGCGGATAGGACGAGCCGGACCCGCCGAACCGCACATGGTAACTTGCCCGTGTGCCCGACATTGTGCCGAGGCGCCGCATACTGCTCGCCTCGGCGACGACGCTGCCGTTGCTGCTCGCCACCGCCGGATGCCGGTCCTCAGATGTGTTCGCCGGCCCCGATCCGCTGGCGGGCCGCCCGCCCCTCGGCCACGATGTGCTGACCCTGCAGGCAGTCATCGCGGCGGAAGAAAACCTGATCCGCCTGTACCAGGAGGCCATCAACGGCGATTCGGGGAGGGCGACCCGCGAACCCCAACAGGCGCGGTCGCGGATGCTCAGGCCGCTGCTCGCCCAGCACGAGCAGCATCTCGCGCAGTTGCGGGCCAGGCTCATCGAGCCGCCCGGCGGGACCGACCAGACGACCGGCCCGGCGGCGAGCGCGGCGGCCAGCCCGGGACCCGCCCGCGTCACCAC